>DATHWA010000078.1:0-5205 GCA_035461025.1 Gillisia sp.
TGGATTGGTTTAGTCGTTAGTCTTTAGAGGTTAGTCGTTAGTCCGGTTTGTTGTTTGGGGTTTGGGGTTTGGTGTCGGATTAACGTGGCGAGGTTATGCTTCAATTTTTCGAGGTTAATTTTTATTTAACCACAGTGTTAGAGGAGTTTTAAAAAGGAGTTACACGGAGGTTTTTTTAGTCGTTAGTCGTTAGTCTGTAGTCGTTAGATAGGTTCAGGGTTTACCGTTTAATTTACTTTACTATGAATTTCACGGAGTTTTACTGACATAACTCCTAACTCATAACTCTTAACTTTTACCACGTCCAGACTATCCTCTCTCCACTCTCCACTCTCCACTTTTTCCAACCTACAACTTACAACAACTGACAACTGACAACTGACAACCGCCCTACACCTCCGCTTTCCTCGTCTTGAGAAAATACTTCGGGTTCACCCCATACTTCTCTTTGAAGATCTTGGAAAAATAGCTGCGGTTATTTAGGCCTATGGCGGTTACGATTTCGGAAATGTTTTTATCTGTGGTGAGGAGCATGTCTTTTGCGGCTTCCAGTTTTTTGTGCTGAATGAATTTATTTACAGTAAGATCATAAACATACTTGAATCCTTCCTGAAGTTTATTCACGTTGGTACCGGCTTCCTTCGCCAGGCTTTCTACGGTTAGGTTGCTCGCGAGATCGCCGAGGATGCGACGGGCGACGTAGTCTACTTTCTCGATATCCGATTTTCTGAGGATAGTTGGAAGTTTGTCTACAGATTCGTCATCCTGGTACTGGGCTATCTGCACGACCAGCATATCATAGGATTTTCCTTCCAAATACAATGATCTAAGAAATCCGGTATGATCCCGGGAGTTTAGTTCATCCATAATATCGGCAGCCTTTATGCTGTAATTTCCCTGGTAATAAAATTGCTGTTTGGAGACCGAATCTTTGAAAAGCTCCATTAAAGTCGGCTCCAGGTGGCGGAATCCGTAATTGGATCTATGAGCAAAAGTGCTTCTAATAATTTCAAGACTGGAAACGTGCGTAGGTACATTTGCCTTGAAGTAGAGTCGGTGGCCGTTGTATCCGCTGCTGGAAACGATGATGTTTTGGTAAGCCTCAATTTTGTGCAGTTCCTCGCTATCCTGAAATGCGTGTGCAACTTCTCCTTCAGAGCAGAAAATGAATTTCAAAGGATGTACGGTATTTAGCGTAAAGCGTATTTCCGTATCCTCTTTGAATTTACAATTGTAGGTTATGATTCCCATCCCACAGTCAAAGCTGGAACCCTTTATATAACCTTCACCAAGGTGTTCCGGGATCTGAATAAGCAATTCTGCATCACGGTTGTCCACCGGAATTTGCAGATGCTCAGCTAGATCTTTAATTATTTCATTTACCGGTAAGGTTTTAACATCAATTCTCATATAAGGAAGTCCCGGGAGTTTAGTTCGTTTATAAATTTATGAAACAACCATTCCGAAAATGATTCTCGCCCGCAAAATTAACATTTCATTTAGTTTTGATTTTGAAAAAGCCCGTAATAAGTGGTTACCAGCTAACAATAGTGCGAATACCGTCAAGAATGAGATTATAAGGGTTAAAACGTTGTTTAAGGATTTCTTAATATTTTATTAGTCCTAACGGGGATTTTGTACTCACTAATCTTAATAATTCTGAGGATTGAAACATCTTTTTAATCCTGATTCATTTTATAGCCACGAATGCACGAATGTTTTTTTTCGTGTTTGGTTCCAGGCGGTGAAATCATCCTGTCGAATGTTTTCTCGTTAGGGATAGCTGTTTTTTTGGAATTTGGAATTTGGTTTTTGGGATTTGGTGCCTGGAATTTGTTTTTTTGGAATTTGGAATTTGGAATTTGGAATTTGGAATTTGGAATCATTGTTGTCCGATTAAATTAAGTGAAATCTTCTTTAACGCTTTCTATATCAAGTCAGAGGGTAGATCAACCTGGACCAGAGGGTGGTTTTGAATCTAAAAAAGTTCATGGAATTTCAATTTATGCAAAAGAATGTAAGTGACTATTTCCAGCTACATAGATTTTAGTCTAGGTTCTAGATTCCAGCAGCGGTCTAGACTCTTTCACCGGACAACAATGTAATTAACCTATAGATTAAGGCCTGGTGCCGTTAGTTAAGTTATATATCAGCTAAAAAAAAACATCCGATTAAATGCTTAAATATTTTGTGCCTGAAAGCACAGTGCGATTTTTGACATTAATTAAGAATTGTAGGAATTTGTAGGAATAAGTATGTGGTTTGTCGATGAACGGTAAAATAACAGGATTAATAGCATTTTTTTTTTGGTGGATTGAAATTTTCGTTTATCTTCGAATTATCAATAACGGTTTAATCTTTTTTTGCCCCAACAAAAAAATTATTTAAATCAATTAAAATTTTCATTTGCCCCAAGGTGAAAATAGTTTAAAAATGGATGAACCTACTTCATCCATTTTTTTTTGTGCTCAATTTTTAAGAGCTCTGGTTTTAATTCTTTTAGTCAACTCAATTGTCCGAAAATTTTTGGGTTAAATACCTTCGTTTCGCTGATAAGCGCATTGAGATATATTACGCCCTTTCAGGGCTTGATTGTTCTGTGGTTATATACTCATCCCGCTTCACGGGATGCTGATAGATTACGCCCTTCCAGGGCTTGATTGATTACTGGTTTCAATATCATTTCGTTTTACGGGATGCTAATAAATTGCCCTTTCAGAGCTGCATGTTCTTTGGTTATATATTCATCCCGCTTCACCGGATGCTGATAGATTAAGCACATTCAGTGCCGGGATTGAAGTGGATTTTCGCTCTTATTCAGATTTACGGAATGCTGTATATAATGCGATTATAGGAGGGGGAAGGACAAGCAGTTACAAATTGATAAATTTCGTGGGATGAGTGAGGATTGTGTTCGCTATATTTTCCGAAAAAATCAATCTCGTTTCTTTCACGCTCAAACCTCACAGTTTCAAAAACCTGTGAGGTTTGTTAAATAGGGATAATTTTAGATCTAACTAGAGTGGTGTGCGCCAGTCAATGTATCTTATAAGAGATTGTATTTTAAGAGTATAGTAACCTTTGTATTTGATTAGGACGAAACTACTCCCAGGGCATATAGCCTTTCAAGGGTTGGCGTCTCACTACCTCCTTCCGGTTCAAGTGTAATACCAAAACCTTCTGAGACATTTGTATTATCCAGGCGGAAAATCTTGTTTTCATCTTCATCATAAGAATCCAGTAAACCAAGACTGGTAGGGGTAAGGGGTTGCATCTTTAAAGACCAAACTTGATATACCATTCCTTTGGGAGGTGCAGGAAGCTCTTTAGCATCTATTAAAGTAATGTTGTTTTCCCGATCCCAGTAAGCAGTAGCATAAGCTCCCGGTGCAGATTCCTGGCCTTCTAAATGTATTTGAAGTATATCTCTATTTCGAAGTATATCAAGAAGTTCCCTTGTCTTTTCGGCATCATCTCTGGCGTCTGCAATTTGTGTTTCTATTTGAGCATTTTCAGCTTCAAGTGCCTGTAAAGACCTTCTTAATTCGGTGTTTTGATAATATACAAAGAACAGGCCAACCAAAAATATGAGACTTGCTGCCCAACCCATATATGCCGCCCAGTTTGTTCTATGTTTTCTAACCACTGCTTTTTTCTGTGGATCTTCCTTCTTCTCTACAGCCGGCATAAGGGAGGCCGTACTGCCGGGTGCTGCAGCACTGGAAAGCATTATAAGAGCTCGTTCAATTTCTTCTACTTCTGCTCTTACTTCAGGGTACTTTTTGACCATACGAGTGACTTCCGCACTTTTATCTTCAGTAAGTGCTCCATACACGTATAGTTCCAAAATACCGGATGCTATGTACTCCTTTACATTCATGGCGTGATGATATGTGCTCTTAACTTGTCAATACAAACCCTGTTCCTTGATTTCACTGTTCCCAGGGGAATGTCCAGTTCTTCGGCGCTTTCTTTTTGAGTAAACCCTTTAAAGAATAATAGATCAATGAGTCTTTTACAAACCGGTCCTATTTTGTCGAGATATTTTTGAAGACCTATAGCATCTATTTTTCCTGCGACATTGCTTTGTGCCTCGAGTAGCTCCTCAAAATTTTCGCTTCTTAAGTTTGTTCTCCTGTTTTTAAAATCTTTTGACCTTAACCTGTCTATGGATGCATTTCTGGCAATATTAAGTATCCAGGTAAAGAACCTGCCTTTATCGGGATCATAAGAAGAAGCATTGTTCCATATCTTTAAAAATACATCCTGCAAGACTTCCTCAGCAATCTTTTCCTCGCGTATAATATTGTATATGATCCCGTATAAACTTTCAGAATAAAGATTATATAAGCGTTCAAAAGCTTTTTCGTTACCGGCCTGAAGCTGGGAAATAAGAAGGTCCTGTTGCATTGAGGGTTTTGCGTTTTTAAATTTATAATTTTTTATTGGTCTTAAAAGAGGTTCGCATAAAGAATCGTAATTTTTTTGTCAATTAATATTTTCTGGGAATTGAAATCTTGTTATTTATTTCAAATTGAAAAGACCGCCTAAATTTCTTTAGACGATCTTAAGCAACAACCAACCAAGAATTCTAAACAATGAATAAACCGGCAATTGCGGCGGCTGTTTCTCCATCCATAGGTTCATCATAGGATTGTGATACAGCAATGGCGTCAAATCCTGTAGCGGCTACAAGATCAACCCCTCCCTGCGTCACATTTTCCTCACCATTATATACTGCCTGCGTGGCTTCCGGCATTCCGGGCCCGCGATTATCAAGGGTGATCCAGCCCAGCGCATTTTGATCTGTGTTCATACCCATTACGTTTGCTCTTAATCTTCTTATTTCTGAAGCGTGTCTTGCTTCAACAGAATGTATTTGCAAGGCAGGAGTTAGAAATGGTGTACCCATTAAATTACCGGCCTGTCCTTTATAGGCTCTAACCCCTGTATCTTCAAAAGCCTGGGCCAGGGCAAGTAATTGGGCATAGGCAACTTCCTGTCCTGCACCATTCTCATTAAAAGGATCAAAAGCACCGCCTGCAGTAAAATCAAATTCTGGTGACTACATGGAATTTTCAGCCAGTCCGGCGATAAGGAATTCCACGTGAGCAGATTCATGTTTTGAGATTTGCTGATAAACAGCCTCAGCCCTTCCGCCTCCGGGCAATACACCAGATTCCAGAGCTTTTATGTAGAATTCAG
>DATHWA010000079.1:0-2824 GCA_035461025.1 Gillisia sp.
AAAAAATCCTGCAGTAAGGCAGGATTTTTTAAAAGATAGAAAATATGTAAGTTATTGCTTCACAGGTTTGTTTATGTGAACCTCTAAATTAAGCTCTTTCAGCTGTGCCTCATCAAGTTTTGCAGGAGCATCTATCATTACATCGCGTCCATTATTGTTTTTAGGGAAAGCAATATAATCCCTTATTGTTTCCTGTCCGCCAAGGATCGCCACCAACCTGTCAAAACCGAACGCTATTCCCCCATGCGGAGGAGCACCATATTCAAAAGCATTCATGAGGAATCCAAATTGTGCCTTAGCTTCCTCTTCAGTAAAGCCAAGGTAATCAAACATCATAGCCTGTGTTGCCTTGTCGTGGATCCTTATGGAACCACCACCAATTTCATTTCCGTTAAGGACAAGATCATATGCATTGGCTCTAACCTTTCCGGGTTCTGTTGCCAGCAGCTTTATATCTTCCGGTTTTGGGGAAGTGAAGGGGTGGTGCATTGCGTGATATCTTTCTGTTTCCTCGTCCCATTCCAGTAGGGGGAAATCCACTACCCATAAAGGGGCGAACACATTGGGATCTCTTAAACCAAGTTCTGTTGCAAGATGCATTCGCAGAGCACTTAACTGTGTACGGGTTTTCTGGGTTTCTCCCCCCATTACCAGGATTAGGTCCCCGGGTTTTGCGCACGTGGTTTGTGCCCAGCCTAAAAGATCCTCCTGATTGTAAAATTTATCTACAGAAGATTTTAGTGTTCCGTCTTCATTATACCTGGCCCAAATCAATCCATTTGCACCTATCTGCGGGCGTTTAACCCAGTCTATTAATTTGTCAATTTCCTTGCGGGTGTAAGAGGTAGCTCCGGGAACTGCTATTCCTACTATTAGTTCCTGCTGGTCAAAAACATTAAACCCTTTATTCTTAACCTGAGTGGTAAGTTCCGCAAACTCCATCCCAAAACGAATGTCCGGTTTATCGTTTCCGTATTTCTGCATAGCGTCATCATAGGTCATCCTTGGGAAGCTTTCAACGTCTACGCCTTTAATTTTCTTCAAAAGATGCCTGGTAAGGCCTTCAAAATTGTTGAGGATATCTTCCTGCTCTACAAATGCCATTTCACAGTCTATCTGGGTGAATTCCGGCTGGCGGTCGGCACGCAGGTCTTCATCGCGAAAACATTTCACTATCTGGAAATATTTGTCCATTCCGCCCACCATTAACAACTGCTTAAAGGTTTGAGGAGATTGAGGAAGGGCATAGAATTGACCTTCATTCATTCTGCTTGGAACTACAAAATCCCTGGCACCTTCAGGAGTTGATTTTATAAGGTAAGGAGTCTCTATTTCGATAAAACCTTCAGCAGAAAGATAATTTCTTACTTCCATTCCCACCTTGTGGCGAAACATAAGACTTTCCTTTACAGGGTTTCTTCGAATGTCCAGGTAGCGGTATTTCATACGTAATTCCTCGCCCCCATCGGTTTCATTTTCTATAGTAAAAGGTGGGGTTAAAGAAGAATTCAGCAAAGTGAATTCAGACACCAAAATTTCAACATCTCCGGTAGGCATTTGAGGGTTTTTGGACTCCCTTTCTATTACTTTTCCTTTCACCTGGATTACAAATTCCCTTCCAAGTTCTGCAGCCTCCTTCATCATGGCAGCCGTCGTGCGCTCTTCATCAAAAATAAGCTGGGTTACGCCATACCTGTCCCGCAGGTCTACCCAAATCATAAATCCCTTATTCCTTATCTTTTGCACCCAACCGGCAAGAGTTATTTCTTCACCTATGTGGCTTGCTCTAAGTTCTCCACAGTTATGACTTCTGTACATATATCTTCATTCAAATTTTGAAAGGCAAAAGTAAGAAGATAGAGTGGTTTCTGGTGTTTTTAGGCTTTAAAAATAAGGAATAGAAGAAAAATGGAGCAGAAAGAGAAATTGAAGAATTTTGCAATGTTAACTTAATGTTATGTAATCATTGATTTAATGTAAATATTTTGTATATTTGAGATATACCTCTCTAAATTATATAAATATGGGACCATTAAAATATCTATTGGCCATTATGGCGATTGCAATAACCACAGGTTTAAGTGCACAGGAAAAACAGCCGGTTTATGAAAATCAGGGAGAATTAATTAAAGGAACTTTTTATTATGAGGATGGAAGTATTAGACAGGAAGGTACGTATAAGGACGGAAAGCTCCACGGGAAATGGATTTCTTATGGACAGGACGGTAAAAAGGATGCCATTGCAGAATACAACCAGGGCCAAAAAACCGGGAAATGGTTTTTTTGGTCTAATGACGATGTTTTAAGAGAAGTAGATTATACCGAGAACAGGATCGCAGATGTAAAGGTGTACAAAAATACCGGCGAGCGGTTAACAGTGAATTAAAGATTCTATTTTGGAAAATATGGACCCGAAGTGTAACGTACGCTTCGGGTTTTTTGTGTTTAAATTCAAAAATTCATCTGCGCATAAGTCTATAAATGCAAATATAGAGAAGGTCCATGAAGCGAAAGAATTTAAATTTCAGATCTTCTTCTTGAGTTTTGACCTTATAAATATCTGACTTGATTTAACCAATATCGATCATACAAAATTTAAAAGGATAAAGAAATTGACCCGGGCGATGGAAAATAAGATTTAAATTAAACCCTAATTACAAGGGGAGTAAGATCCTCGGGTTTGATATTAGAAAAATAAAAACCCCGGGACCTGTGGGCCGGGGTTTCCTTTTTCTAAAGTTTAATCCTATTGTATTTGCCTTATATGTTTCAGTCGCTTTCTTGCAGTTCGTTTGTTGCGTACATTCACCTTCATCCTGTTTAT
>DATHWA010000080.1:0-4475 GCA_035461025.1 Gillisia sp.
TGCGGCATATATATTGCCCGCCTCGTCAATATCAATTCCATTTAAACTGGAAGCACCCTCTACAGCGAATCTTTCAATTATTTTTCCACTTTCAATTTCAATTTTAATAATATTTCCTCCATCTTTCACATACAAATGCTCCTTATTATAATAATTGCCCAAAGGGGAAGTTAATCCCTCTACCCACCTTTCTATTTTTACACTCCCATCCACGTTTACAAGGGATATAAAACCATCATTCTCTGTTTCAGTATCCCTGTTGAGTTTGGAAACATAAAAAATGTTCCTTTGAGCATCGAAAGTGGCACATTCCGGTGTTTTTAAAAACCCCTTCTCAGTTTCCCATACCTTTGTGAGTTCCACTCTTAAAGAATCATTTTTACTTTCAGCACCTTGCTCCCCCATAAAGTTTTTTTGACCACAAGCCGTTAAAAACAAAAAAAAGCTGCTTATAAAAAACAAAACGGGCATTTTACCATTAATTAAAAACTGGTTATCAGGCTTCTTCATAAAGAAATTACTTTTCGAGGTTGTATTTAGTCTAAGTTAAAGAAATTTAAAGGGATCATTCTCAAAAGTTGGGGAGAGTTTACAAAAAGTTTCCAAAAAACAAAAAAGCCTCTTTCCAGCACTCTGGAAAAAAGCTTCTCATTGGCGCAATACTAATTACAATCAGTATCTCTACCACACATCCCCTTTCAGGGACACAACACAACTTCATTATAAGGCAAAAAAAAGCTCCAATTTCTTAGAGCTGTTTTGCAATTTTGCGGTCTGGACGAGACTCTAACCAACCGCTGAACTCCTTTATTTATAGGCTTGTGCAATAACAGCCCCTAAGTTCCTTACAAAAAAGCAAAATCCTAAAATAAGTTGTTTTAACTTCATTTTTATAATAATAAGTTCCTTCCACTCCTCCAAAGTGATAAGGATAAAGGATATATGATGAATACAATTTTAATACTAACTGTTCCTCCTACAAAGATTTATATTAGAGGATAAAGGATGTTTTATCTTTAATAGATTGGAAGGCACCAATCCAAAAAGATAGTTTTACTGCTTCTCAATAACCCTTTCCGGAAAATCTGTAATGATGCCATCAACTTCCAATTCTATCATTTTTTCAATATCCTCGTAATTATTTACCGTCCAGGGTATCAATTTCATTTTCCTGGTTCTTACTGAGTCAACAAATTCTCTGGATTTTACCAGCTTAAAATAGGGATTGTAATAATCTGGTTTAAAGTCCAGTTTTGCTAACTGTTTATCTATTCCAACACTCTCCACCAGGTAACCAACCTTCATATGTGGATAAGCCTTATGAAGATAATTCAAAATTCGAATGTCAAAAGATTGAATGTTAGTATACCTTTCTATTCCTTTTTCAATTACAACTTCCATTACAAGGTCAACAAATTCCTCGGGGAAGGGTTGATATTTTCCGTATAGATTTTTAGTTGACTTCAGTTCAATATTATATCGGACTCTCCGATGCTTATTCATTTCTACAAAGTTTTCTACGCTATCTATTAATTCATTTAAAAGGGGTTTGTATGCCTCCATTGTTTTTTGGTCCGGAAATAATCTGTTGCCTTTTGATCCGGCATCAAATTTACGGATGCTGTCATAGGCCATCTCATAGAAATTATAATCCCTCTGATTAACTTCTGGGATACTGTCCCCCTGGGGGTCTAACATATAAAGAGATAGCATATAAGGTTCGTGTGAAACTACTACCTCATTATCTTTTGAAATCACCACATCAATCTCTATTACATCCACTCCTTTTTCAATAGCACTATAGAATGAAGGAATTGTATTTTCAGGGAAACTTCCCCTGTCGCCTCTGTGCCCCTGGATCTCAATCCTGTTTTTCTTAATAATAGTACTATCCGGGCTGGTGTTTTGGGAATTTTTGCAGGCAAATAGCATGGTTAGCAAACCAATAAATAAACTGAACTTCTTCATTATTAATTTTTTAAAAGCTGGATTGTATAATGACCATGAATATTATAAATATTAAAACCAGGACTAAGTAGGAAACCCTTTTCATATTAAATTAATTAGCTAAAATATAAAGAAGTGGTGCCCCTGCCTCGGACTTCGGCTCATACTCGAAGCCTAATAGTGAAGCTATAGTTTTGGCTATTTGATTGGTATAATTATTTTTCTGGGATACATCTTCACCAAGGATTTTTATTCCGCGGCCAAAAGCTATAAACCAGGTTTGGTCAGAATTGGCTATAGTTTTTCCGTGATGTTTCCAGGTATCACTTTCGGTTTCCTTTTCTCCTCTGCCGTGATCTGTAGTTATTATAAAAGTAGTATTGTCTTTATAAAAGGGATCAGATTGTACAAATGCCCATAGTTCTTCAATCATTTTATCGGTGCGATGCGCAGATTCAAGGTATTTATCATACCTGCCCTCATGAGCAAAATCATCGGTTTCACCATAAGCGATAAAAGTGACTAACGGTTTGTCATTTTTAAGGCTTTCCAGCGCATAATTATGAGTAAAAGTATCAAATCGTACAGTACTCCATCTTCGGGGAAATTCATTCTGAATTTTATCCAATAGTAATTCGGCTTCACTGGGTTCCTCTCTTAAACTTGAACGGTAACCGGCATTCACTTTTAATCTGCTTCTATCTTCATTGAAAATGTATGGGAAAACATCCCAACTTCCGAAGACAGCGATTTTATCTTTATAGGCAAAATTTTCATTTTCATTAAGTGCTTCAAGAATCGTTCTGTTAGGATTATTGGATTTGTCATTATTAATAATATTCTCATCATCGGCAAATCCGGTTAAAATCTCATTATAACCTGGATAAGATAATATTACTTTATTGGTAAGGGAGAAATTATTCCCTTCATTTCTATTCCCTAGAAAAACTCCTTTTTTTAAAGCCTTTTCCCACAAAAATGGAAATAATGCTTTCCTTCTTGATTCAGCTTCCGACTTCCAGAATTTTTGAAGCAGTTCATCCTGATTCCCCGTAAATTGAGGATTTCTGATAAATAGACTATCTGCGCCGGTATATAATTCCTGCCATCGTAGCCCATCTATGGTGATCCATATTATACGGGGCTCATTTTGGGCGCTTAAAGGAATAGAACTAAATAAAACAATTATTAAAATGAACCATTTCATTGAGAAAACATTTTAATTATTCTTTTGGAACACCCTAACATATTCTACTTCAAGAGTGTGGGGAAATTGGGCATCATCTATACCTTGTTGGCCTCCAAGACCTCCCCCAATTGCTAAATTCAGAATTAAAAAGAAGGGCTTATTGAAGGGCCAGGCACCTTCCCCTGTACCATCATTCTTATAAGTGAAATATTGCTTTCCATCAACATAAGATCTCAGTTCATCCTTATCCCATTCTAAACTATAGATATGAAATTCTTCGGTTGCAGTAGGCAAGTACATTTTCTCCCCTACCTGGGTGCCAATCATGTGATTGTAGTCCTTGGTATGCACTGTTGAAAACACAGTATCCGGATCAAAACCTACGTGTTCCATAATATCTATTTCTCCCATATCGGGCCATTTGACTGAATCATCTGATGATAACATCCAAATTGCCGGCCAGGTTCCTCTACCTTGGGGAAGTTTTGCCTTGACCTCAAATTTCCCGTATTTCCAGTCTCCTTTCCCCTTGGTGATTAACCGTGCCGAGGTATATTTTTTACCTTCTTTTTCTTTTATGAGCGCGTTGATTTTAAGGGATCCGTTACTTACATAACTGTTATTGCTATCCTTTGAGGTGTGAAATTGGGCTTCATTATTGCCCCAGCCCCATGAATTTCCGGCCGTATCGTGCGTCCATTTTGCGGGATCTGGTAAACCTTCGTAATCAAATTCATCGCTCCAAACCAATTCCCAGGCGTCCTCTTCTTTTTCCTTTACTTTAGATTCAGTATCCTGTTTACAAGCCGTGAAGCTGATAAACAGGATTACTAACATAATCTTAGAAATTATACTTCTCATACCGAACATTTTTATTGTAACAACCATATTAGTTTGTTTATATCATCAAATCCACCAAAATGACGTTGTAAAGCTGCCTCCAGATTTTCCCGGTTGTAAGTAGCTTCAGATCCTGGATATAACCATCGCATTGGTAATCCATTTCTGTTATTTTCGTTTAAGCTGGTAGAAGGATTAATAGGAAACTCGGGATACTGGTTTCTTCTGTATTCAAAGAAACTGGTATTACCATCCATTAGGAAATTCAAAATATAGCGTTGCATCCAGATCTGCTTTAATTGATCCTCAATATTTTCTGCGAATGCCGCTTCTCCATTAAAATATTGCTCGATATATGCCGGGGTAATAGGGTTTCCATGCGCGAATTCTTCATTTACTTCCATTAAATGAGATAAAGCGGCACTAACTCCATCCTCATAATATGCCTTAGCGGTTCCTTGGGAAATCCATCCTCTTACAGAAGCTTCTGCCAGAATTA
>DATHWA010000081.1:0-3672 GCA_035461025.1 Gillisia sp.
AAGGATACCCTTGTTAACAATGATAAGGTCCTGCAGCATATAGAAGAGCTATTCGAGAAGGTGATAAAAAAGACCCCAATTTCAAACCTCAATCGGGAGCAGGCGCTTGTACCCTCAAAGGCTATAGTACTTCATAATAAATATGGTACTGCCCCGGGGCTTTGGATGGAGAAGGATAAAACCGTTTTTGTTGCCCTGCCCGGGGTGCCATTTGAAATGCAAATGCTTATGGACAAAGAGGTGATTCCTGCTTTGAAAGAGCATTTTAACAGACCCTATATTTATCATAAGACAATAAGGACATTTGGCCTTGGAGAAAGTGCTGTGGCACAACGAATTGAGGAATGGGAAGATAATCTTCCTTCCCACTTAAAGCTGGCATATCTACCGGATCTGGGAAGTGTGAGATTGAGAATTTCTGGGAAAGGGGAGGATGAGGAATCCCTAAGATCTTCAATTGAAAAGGAACTTGATGAATTGTATCCGCTCATTGAAGATATAATGTCCAGTAATGTGCAGGAGGATGATGACATTACGGTGACAATAAGCAAATTGTTGCTTGATAAAAAACAATTCCTTGCAGTGGCAGAGAGTTGTACCGGGGGCAATCTTGCAGCTAAGTTCACCACCAACCCCGGAGCTTCTACCTGTTTTAAAGGAGGGATTGTGACCTATTCCACAGTTTCCAAGGAAGAGATCCTGCACGTGCCGCACGCGGTCATCGAAGAACACAGCGTGGTAAGCAGTGAAGTGGCAAAAAGTATGGCAGAAAATGCCAGGAAGTTGTTTAAAGCAGATTACGCGTTGTCCACAACCGGCAATGCAGGTCCAAAAAAAGGGGAAAGCGATGCAGAAGTTGGGACTGTATTTATAGGAGTTGCCACTCCGGAAAAAGTCTTCTCCCGGAAATTCATTTTCGGAAAAACCAGGGAACAGGTCGTAAATAAAGCCGTCAATAAAGCTTTTGAGCTTATTCTACAAGAACTAGTAAAGAACGAAGCAAACGGAAAAAAGAACGGGGGGCATTGATAATAGTAGAAGCCCTGTTTTTCCAGCCCATAATAATCCAGTAAATTATTTTTAAATTTGTGTTGGCTGTTATGTAAAAAAATCGTTAATTTGCAGCCTGTTTTGAAATAACAAAGTAAAGAATAGAACAATGTCAAGAGTTTGTGAGCTTACGGGTAAAAAAGCAATGGTAGGGAACAATGTTTCTCACGCTATGAATAAAACCAAACGTAAATTTAACATCAACCTGTTAAAGAAGCGTTTTTATATTCCAGAGGAGGATAGATGGGTAACTTTAAAAGTTTCTGCATCTGCATTAAAAAACATTAATAAATTAGGAATCTCTGCTGTTATGAAAGAAGCAAGAGAAAAAGGTTATTTGAATAAATAATCCCAACCATCAAGACACAGTGATATGGCAAAGAAAGGTAACAGAATACAGGTAATCTTAGAATGTACAGAGCATAAAGAATCCGGAAAACCGGGTACTTCAAGATATATTTCAACTAAAAACAAAAAGAACACGCCAGATAGAATGGAGTTAAAGAAATTTAATCCTATCCTAAAGAAAATGACGGTTCATAAAGAGATAAAATAATAAGTCATGGCAAAGAAATCAGTAGCAAGTTTACAAACAGGTTCCAAGAGATTGACCAAAGCCATTAAAATGGTAAAGTCACCTAAAACAGGTGCATATACTTTTGTTGAAGGAATTATGATGCCTGAGCAGGTGAATGACTTTTTAAGCAAGAAGTAAATTATTTCAAAATATTTTAAAAGCCGTTCAGAGTCATCTGGACGGCTTTTCCTTTTTGTGTATATTTACCTTTTAATAATGCACCTGGTGCTTTAAACGACCTTAATACGTTCGTGGATTAAAATTTTCCGGAAATGAGTTTATTTAAAAAGATGTTTACAAGGGAGAAAAAGGAAACCCTTGATAAAGGATTAGAGAAATCAAAAACCAACTTTCTCTCTAAAATGGGGAAAGCAGTTGCCGGAAAGGCAAAAGTAGATGATGAGGTCCTGGATGATCTTGAAGATGTTCTTATAAGCAGTGATGTGGGGGTGGCAACTACCATAAAGATCATTAAACGCATTGAGGAAAGGGTGGCAAGGGATAAATATCTTGGTACAGATGAGCTTAACGAGATCCTTCGTGAAGAAATAGCAGGGTTGCTTTCTGAATCAGATACAGGTACAGGTGATGGTTTTACCTTTCCCGAGGATAAGAAACCTTATGTGATCATGGTGGTTGGAGTGAACGGAGTTGGAAAGACTACAACAATAGGAAAACTCGCACATCAATTTAAACAGGAAGGTAAAAGCGTGTTGCTTGGTGCTGCAGATACCTTTAGGGCTGCAGCAATAGATCAACTACAAATATGGGCAGACAGGACACAGGTGCCTATAGTAAAGCAACAAATGGGTAGTGATCCTGCCTCTGTTGCTTTTGATGCCGTGCAAAGTGCGGTTAAACAAAATGTAGATGTAGTTATTATTGATACTGCCGGAAGGTTGCACAATAAGGTGAACCTAATGAATGAGCTTACAAAAGTCAAGCGGGTAATGCAAAAGGTGATTTTAGATGCACCTCATGAAGTGCTCCTTGTTCTTGACGGTTCAACAGGGCAAAATGCATTTGAACAGGCCAAACAATTTACCAATGCCACAGAAGTTACTTCCCTTGCAGTAACCAAACTGGACGGTACAGCCAAAGGCGGTGTGGTCATTGGAATAAGTGACCAGTTCAAGATCCCGGTCAAATATATAGGTGTTGGCGAGGGGATAAATGACCTACAGGTGTTTAATAAGTTTGAATTTGTAGATTCTTTCTTCAAAAAATAGATCAATAGATCAGCCTTTTTAAAAGAGGTAATAATTCTCAATTTTTATAATGAAAAATTTTTATTTTATCCTTCTGTTCATTGTTTTGGCAGGTTGTAAGGAAAACAATTCCAATTCACAGAATGATAATAACGTAGACTCTCTGGCAGTTGCTGAAAGGGAATATAAGGTCCTGGATTCTGAGTACCTTAACAAAGACAATACCTGGGAGCCATTTAACGAGGCGTTGGGATCAATTTCAGAGAATAGGTATAGTGTGCTTGCCCCTATGATCCTTGATAAAACCATTCCTGAACTTCAGCAGGAAATTAAACAGGGAGATTTTACCTATGAAGAACTCGTATTGTTCTACCTGCACAGGATCAAAAAAATGGATAGGAACAATGCAAAAAGTCTTAATTCTGTTATTTCTCTAAATCCTAATATTATAGAAGAGGCAAGAAAAAAAGATAAAGAATTACAAAATGGCCAGGAGAAACATCCTGCTTTTGGGATCCCGGTTCTTCTTAAAGATAATATCAATACTAAAGATATGCCTACCACTGCCGGTGCGATCGCTTTGAGTGAGAACACGACAGAAGATGCCTACATTGTAGAACGCTTAAGAGAAAACGGTGCGTTGATCCTTGGAAAAGCTAACCTTAGCGAATGGCCCTATTTCTTTTGCGGGGATTGCCCAAGCGGTTATTCTGCGGTAGGGGGGCAAACCCTGAATCCCTATGGAAGAAAGATCCTTGATACCGGCGGTTCCAGTAGTGGTAGCGCGGTAGCGGTTGCGGCAAATTTTGCGCCCGCGGCAATAGGATCTGAAACTTC
>DATHWA010000082.1:0-3614 GCA_035461025.1 Gillisia sp.
CCCCTAGAGTGCAGTACTACACCATGGGCAGCAACAAATGGCAAGCTGCTGAGATCTGGCCCCCGGCAAAGGCAAAAATGACCACCTATTATCTCAATAGCGACGGCAATGCCAATGCTGTAAGCAACGGAAAGTTATCCACTAAAAAACCGGGGAACCGTTCACAAGCAGATAGCTTTACCTACGATCCTAAGGATCCTGTACCCTCTTTGGGAGGAAATGTTTGTTGCACAGGAAACGCAGTTCAGGGCGGAGCTTATGACCAGCAGGAACAGGAAAAAAGAGAAGATATTCTTGTATATACTACAGAACCGTTGAAGGAAGGCGTGGAAATTTCAGGATTTATAGAAACCACGCTTTATGTGTCTTCAGATGCCAGGGATACAGATTTCACAGTAAAGTTGGTGGACGTGCATCCGGACGGGAAAGCGTTTAATCTGGATGAGACGATTCAGCGAGTGAGATACAGGGAAGGTTATGATAAAGAAGTATTCATGGAAGAAGGGGAAGTTTACGAACTGAAGTTAACACCTATGTCCACTAGCAATTTCTTTAAAAAAGGACACAGCATTCGCATAGAGATCTCCAGCAGTAACTTCCCTCGTTTTGCAAGAAACCTGAATACAGGTGGAGATAACTATGATGAAACTGAAGGCGTGATCGCGAACAACAAGGTTCATCATTCCGGGAAACATGCTTCTTTCATCAAATTGCCAATTGTAAAGAATTAGGTACTGATCTTTCATTTCCAGGTGTTTATTCAAACCCGAAAAGCGTCTTTCTAAGAAAACCTCACAGGTTTCAAAAACCTGTGAGGTTTGTTCGAACTGCCGAGGGAATTATTTGAAAATAAAGTAATTGGATCGTAAAGAAAACAAACTTCTGTAAGGCTTGTTCGAACTAGAAAAATTTTAATTTTTTGTGATGTTTAGAAAAATTTTGAAGCTAGCACAAACTAGTCCAGTCTCTAGACTCTAGACTCCAGACTCCTTTGAGATTTGTTCGAACTATAAGTCTTTTTAATTTTTTCGCGAAGTAAAGAAGAATTTTCAAGCTAGCACAAGCTAGTCCAGTCTCCAGACTCTAGACTCCAGACTCTTCAGAAATGTCTTGTCTCTTGTCTCTTGGTTCCCATTTCATTCCATCATCTTTGCCTTCGGGGCCTTTTCTTGTGTCAGGGAGGAATTGATCCTAACTCTAAAAATGGCACCTTTATTTTTTGAAGTTTCCACTTCCAGTTCTCCTCCATGGGCTTTTATGATATCATGAGTGATGCTAAGTCCCAGGCCTGTACCTTCAGTTCCTTTTTTTGTAGTGAAGAAAGGATCCAGGATCTTATCTTTAATTTCATCTGGTATGCCCGGGCCGTTATCGGCAATGGCTATTTCCACAGTTTCGCCATTGCGTTTGGAATAAACGGTTAACACGGGAGTGTAATCTCTTTCGGTTTTGGTTTTTTCACGCATCGCGTCGAAGGCATTTTTGGCCAAATTGATTAGCACACGGCTAAAATCTTCACTTATAAGATTCACGTCCCCCAGCTTGTCATCCAGGTCAAACTTCAGTTGAACATCAATAGGTTCTTTCCCGGCACGCATGCCGTGATATGCCAGGTTTACATATTCCCTTATCAGGGCATTAACATCTGTAGGTTCCATCTTGCCGGAACCGCCGCGGGAATGTTGTAACATCGAGGAAACAATGCCATCAGCGCGGGTGCCGTGTTGATGTATTTTGGATAGATTTGCCTGGATGTCTACCAGGAGTTTCCTTACCTCATTTGCGTGTTCATTATTTTCTATATGACTTATTTCCTCAAGGGCTTCGTCGATGAGTTCAAGGGATACATCAGAAAAATTGGTGACGAAATTCAGCGGATTCTTAATCTCGTGGGCAATACCGGCGGTGAGTTGTCCCAGACTGGCAAGTTTTTCCTGTTGCACCAATTGGCTCTGGGCTGCTTTGAGCTTTTCGTGGGCGATCTCAAGATTATGATATGCTTTTTCTATTTCTTTGGCCTGCTTCAATTCTTTCTCACGGGTTTTTCTCCTCTCTTTCTCAAGCAATCGCTTTCGCTGGTAATGGTCTATAGAAAAAACTCCGGCTATGAAAAATAGGGCATAGAACCCATACGCTGTCCAGGTGCGCCACCAGGGGGGGAGAATTTTAATTTCTATTTTCGCCCCTTCATTGTTCCAGGTTCCCTTGGAATTGGCTGCAATAACTTCAAAAAGGTAAGTGCCGGGAGGTAAGCCCGAGTAGTATGCAAAATTTTGGTTGCCGGATTGATGCCAGTCCAGATCATAATTTTTTAAAATATATTTGACCTTATTTCTATCGGGATTGCTGTAATGTATAGCTGCAAATGCAATAGATATTGTGTTTTCATTATGTTTTAGTTCAACACGTTCAGTATTCTGTATTCCGTTTTCGAACTCCAGTTTTTGGTTTGAAACAGAAAATCCTGTCAAACTCACTGCCGGCGGAACTGATTTCTGAATAATGTCCTCCGGTTTAAAAATTGTATATCCCCCGGAGCCTCCGAAGATAAATTGGCCATCTTTCGTTTTAAGGCCTGAACCGTCTGCGAATAACTGACTATGGATTCCATCCTCAGTGGTAAAATTGATAAACTCTTGCTCAGCAATATTAAACCGGCTTATTCCTTCAAAGGTGCTAAGCCAAAGATCATTTTGTCCGGGATCATGTAGAATATATTGAATACCCATGGAAGGGAGGCCATCACTCCTTGTATAGGTTCTTATTTCCCCTGTCTCAGGTTGATACCGGCTAAGGCCTCCCTGCCAGGTTCCAACCCAAACAGTCCCCTTTTCATCATCAAATAAAGAATTGATATCCTGCGATATAAAAACATCGCCGGCCATTAGATCATTGCCATGCCGTCTAATTTCTCCGGTTTCGGCATTTGCGCTAAACAACCCGAAATTTGTAAGTAACCATAGGCCGTGCAATTCACTCTCAACAATTTGCATCACTTCATTTGAAATAGCAGTGCCATTCTCCAGCTTGCTTAAATCGTGGTGGATAAATTGGGTTTGGTCTTTTCTTTTGGAATACAGGCCTAATGGAGTTGCAAGCCATTCTGTTTCAAACCGGTCCTTGTGATACCTGTTGATCCACTCCAGGGAGTCCGGAATATAGGATGTTTTACTACGCTCAATATTCATTGATTTTGTATCCAGCTCAAAAAGCCCTGCATATGTACTTAACAGTAAGTTCGTGCCGGATATAGGGTCCATATCATTTATAGCAAACAGGTTGTTTATTAATTGAGAAAATGGATATTTGCTTATTACCCCTGTTTCAGGATCCAGGCTATTTAATCCGGACAGCTCACCGAAACCGGAGGTGGGAATCCATACAGTCCCTGTTGGAGATTCAAAGAGAACATTTACCCAACCCGGGGTGATTTCGGAATCAGGATTGAGGGAACTTCTTACAGAACGGAAATACGATTTTTCCTCATATTTTAATAGTCCGTTGGAAATTGATCCCATCCAGATATTTCCAAAGGTGTCAAAATTGAGGCTTATAACAATAGATTTATGAAGGCCTGAGCCGGGATCTTCAGCAAAACCCGTAAGTAAGGAAGT
>DATHWA010000083.1:0-4130 GCA_035461025.1 Gillisia sp.
AGTTATGATGTGAACCTGGAATATGGAGGCACAGGACTGGGACTCACCATAAGCCAAAAACTCCTTCAAATGCTTGGAAGTGAGCTTAAGGTGGAAAGTGAAGAAGGGAAAGGTTCAGAATTCAGTTTTGATCTTAAATATAAATTGGCAAATGAGGCTCCCGTTAATAACAAAAGGAAAAATGTTAGTGAAGTCCTGAAAAACCTCAACGCAAGAGTACTGGTTGTGGATGACAATCCCACCAACCTTTTTATTACCTCCCAATATTTACAGGGCTGGGATTTGGAACATACCACCGTTAATTCCGGACCCGCTGCAATAGATGCCGTTAAGAAGAAGCAATATGATATCATCCTAATGGATCTTCACATGCCAAAAATGAATGGCTATGAAACCTCCACCACTATTGGCGAGCTTAAGCTTGATAAAAAACCTGTGATCATCGCCCTCTCTGCTTCGGGAAGAGGTGACATCAATACCAAAATGAGACGTGCAGGCATAAAGGCTTATGTCCCTAAGCCGTTCGATCCCCTGGAACTGCAGGAAGTAATGGTTTATTTTTTGAGTGAATCCAAACAGGGAAAACCCGGAAATATCCCGCAGGGTCCTAAAGAATCTTCCAGTGAGCCTTTTTTAGTTAAGGACGAAAATCCATCTTTTGATTTGTCAAATCTGGTCCAGCTTTCAAAAAATGATCCTGAAATTCTAAAGAAGCTAATCAAAAACTCCCTCAAAAGCCTTAAGAAATACCGAAAGGAATTTGAACTGGCTGCCCATGAGGGGAGCCCGGCGAAAATTGGAGACCTTATCCATAAAAACACGATGACCCTTCATTTTATTAAAACTGAAAGGTTATCTTCTTTTGCTGAAAATTACCACGAGCTACTCCAAAATCCCAAAACAACCCCAAAACAACTTTCCGAAACGAAAACGGAATTAATGGCTGAATTTGAAAAGGTTATCTCCGGGTTGAAAAAGAGTTGATCGGTGGGTTTGTTGTTTGTTGTTTGTTGTTTAGTGTTGGTGTTGGAAAAGTGGACAGAGGGCGGGGAAAAGTCTTTAGTCTTTAGTCGTTAGAGGGTTTTCTGTTTACCGTTTACCGTTTAGTGTTTGGGGTTTTTGGTGCTTGAATTTGAAACGAGCTTAATTCTCATTTTTGCGAGAATAACTGTATTTAACCACTGAGTTAGGGGAGTTTTAAAAAGGAGTTTTACAGAGTTTTTCACTCCGTGAAACTCCGTAACGTACTCCGCGGTCTCTGTGGTTAAGTCTATCGCAGTTGGTGAGGAACTAAAAACATTCGTGCATTCGTGGCTAATTTAAATTCCACATTATAAAAAACCTTAGCGCTCTTTGCGTAAACCTTAGCGCTCTTTGCGGTTAAGAATGAGGATTTAAACTATTTTCTGAATTTTGAAAAATAACTCCGCAAAACTTCGTGCCGAAATCCGTTTCCCCCGTGGTTTAATAAGTTTCAGTTTATAAGGAAGAGAAAAACATTAGTGCATTCGTGGCTAAATTAAATTCCACATTATAAAAAACCTTGGCGCTCTTTGCGTAAACCTTAGCGCTCTTTGCGGTTAAAAAATGGAGGATTTAAATTATTTTGTAGATATGGATCAATTAACTCCGCGAAACTCCGTGCCGAACTCCGTTTCCTCCGTGGTTAAGTCTCTAGGTGAAAAACCAAAAAACATTTGTGCATTCGTGGCTAATATATTATTATCGAATCCAGATTGAACATCTTCCTAATTAACGAATTAACCAATCAGCATCTATCTGAACAACAAACAACAAACACTAAACTTCTGCAACGCCTTTCCATTTCCTATAATCTGCAAGATCCACCCGCACATATTTCACCAAAGCAGCAATGACCGCTGCATCGTCCAGGTAACCTATTACCGGGAGGAAATCAGGAATTAGGTCTATTGGTGAGAGAACATACAGCAATGCCCCTCCTATAGAAGAGATCACCAGCCACGGCACATCTTTATAGCGCCCCTGGTACCAGTCCCGGAGCAGGGAAAAAAGATCTATAAAATCATCTGTGTATTCTTTAAGATTGGTAACATTCAGGAATTTTGCAAACAAGCTGTCTTCCTCTTTAAAAAGTGTTTTCAGCTTCTCTGCTGAAAAATTCTTCTGCCTTTTCTTTAATTCTTTTTCTGCCTTTTCTTCTGAAAATTTCGCCATTTAGGTAGTTTTATTTTTTCTTTAAAAGTAAATAATATGATCAGGAAACAGAAATTTAGGTCGGCTTTTTATTATTGCTGAAGAATTTTGCTTCCTTGTTTTTCCGAAGGAGCCCGGAATAGCCGGTTCTGTTTCAGAATAAATTCTTGTCCGGGCTATTATTCAGAATGGGTTCGTTTTTTAAATCATAAGCTTAAAAATTGCACTTCACTTTAGCTTTTTCAGCAGAGATGGCTTAACTTTAATAGAGCGTTAACCAGCAATATTTCAGCAAATTAAGTCTGTAAATTCGCTTCCGGACAGGAAAAACCTTCAGCCAGGAAATGGATGAAGGTTAATGAAAGGGATAAAACCTTCAGCATAAATGGCCTCAAAAAACAGTACAACCAAAACTTTCGTAGATGCGTACCGCAAGAAACCTGAAGAGGTGGCCGGCGAACTTACTGTTGATGCTGAAGAGGGTCTTTCAAATGAGGAGGCTGAAAAACGTCTAAGACAATACGGAAGGAACAAACTTGAGGAAAGTGAGGGTAGGAGTATCTGGGAGATCATTTTTGCCCAAATAAACAATCCAGTAATTTACCTGCTCTTCGCCGCCAGTATCCTGGCCTTTATTTTTGGTGATATTCCCGAGGCTATAGCAATTTTGGTGGTGCTTATCGTAAACACGATTATAGGTTTCTGGATGGAATACCAGGCCCAAAAATCTATGGACGCCATCAAGGAAATGGATAAAATAAGGGCACGTGTCCTGCGGAACGGACAGGAAGAAGAAATAGATGCTGAAGAGGTGGTACCCGGAGACATCGTTTTAGTTGAGGCCGGGGATCTCGTACCTGCCGACTGTAGGATACTTGAAGAAATTGAGCTTAAAGCAGATGAATCCCCGCTTACGGGAGAATCTGTTCCCGTTGAAAAAACCGTAGAGGCCCTGGACGGGGAACTCCAGATTGCAGACCGAACCAACATTCTCTATAAAGGGACCGCCATTACCTCCGGCACAGGGAAAGCAGTGGTTTTTGCCACCGCCATGAACACCGAGGTGGGCAACATTTCTTCTATGGTCCAGGAGCAGGAAGATAAGCGAACCCCTCTAAACCAGAAACTGAACAACCTTACCAAAACCCTCATCTGGGTGATCCTTGGGATGGCGGCGGCATATTTTGTCTTTGGGTGGCTTGCAGGGAAAGAACTATATCAACTTGTTCAAACCTCTATTGCCTGGTCTATCGCCGCTATTCCGGAAGGTTTACCTATTGTGGCAAGTATCGCCCTGGCTCGCGGAATGTTCCGGCTGGCAAAAAAGAATGTGCTGGTTAAAAAGCTCAGTGCGGTGGAAACCCTGGGAGAAACTACCGTGATCTTCACAGATAAAACAGGAACCCTCACCAAAAATGAACTCACGGTGAACAGCCTTTATCTTCCGGAAGTCGACCTGGTAAAGATAGACTGGCACAAAGGAGAAAAACCTGAAACGGAAGGCCTTGACGATCCACATAAGAATGCCAACTTCAGCCATATTTTCAAGATCTCAGTACTGGCAAACGAGGCTACCTTAGAAGAAGAAACTGACGAGGCAACAGCAGCTAATGACAGGGAAAGGTCTGAAAAAGACATAAGATCTCGCGTCCCCACTCCGGACGATGATGAAGAGGCAACACCCGGCGATTCTAGCCCTGAAACTAGCAAAGATCCCGTATCCGAAATCACCAAAGGCACCGGCGATCCACTGGAGATCGCCCTGTTAAGCTTTGCTCAGCAACTAGACAGCGATATATATGAGGATCATAAAAAACTGGAACGCGAACTTCACGACCCTTTTGATTCTGAAACAATGGTGATGGGTACCATCTCAAAAGAAGCTGAAGGTCATTACGTAGCCGGCAAAGGTTCTACAGAAGCCATCCTATCCCGCTCCAAAAAAATCCAGGTTG
>DATHWA010000084.1:0-2403 GCA_035461025.1 Gillisia sp.
GCAAACATCCTTTCTTATTTCTTAAGTAATAGTTACCCCAAGGGAACATAGACTGAGAACGGCCACCACGAGCGGCATATTCCCATTGTGCTTCTGTTGGTAAACGGAAATCTGATTCCTGTACCCTGTTCTTTGAAATAAGGAACGAGTTAAGGTAATGCGTTCTCCACTCACTGAATGCACTTGCCTGGAGCCAGTTTACACCAACAACCGGGTAATTATCGAATGAAGGATGGGCAAAATATCTCTTAGTCATTGGTTCATTATAAGAATAAGAGAAGTCCCTGATCCAAACCAGTGTATCAGGATAGATCCGTACATCTTTCTTAACAATGAACTGTGATCTTGCCTTTCCGGCATTTTCTCTTTTAGCAGCTTCTTTTAAATCGAACACTTCTGAATGATAGATTAGTTTAGATGCATCCAATTCTTTTTTCCCAAATATTCTGTCTTCAGGAGAAAGGATCAGGTCAGTCTGTCCTAATTGTTCAACTACTTTGGGATCGTTCCACTTCATGGTTTTCATTTTTTCCCAATCAACATACTCCACACCATCGGAACCCGCCTTTACATATCCCATTTTTTTAGCAACGATAGAATCCCGCACCCAGTAAGCAAACTGGCGGTATTCAGCATTAGTGATTTCAGTAGCATCCATCCAAAACCCGCTGATAGATACAGAACGGTTACGGGCACTAAACGCATAGGCCACATCTTCATCACTTGGACCCATATGAAAGGTTCCTTGTGGGATGTAAACCATTCCCGGAGGTTTTGGAAGTGTATATTTTGTGCTACTGGCGATGCCATGTAACTGGCCATCATTAGGAAGCGAGCCTCCTTTATTCTTTTTACCTAGTAATCCGCATCCTGACATAAGCACTAATGCAGTAATTGCGATTAAATTGTAGTAATGGTTTTTCATTTTCATACTCTTGGGCATTGGGTAAAAATAAGATTTAGGAATTATCCGAATCACAAGGTTAATGTTTTAAATTTTTAAATCAAAGTGACTTTTACCACGTAATATTTCTAAACGGCACCTAAAAGGAAATATTGTTTCAGGCTATAATTAACTTTAACCATTTTTAGGCGACGCCAAATATAGCAATTCCGTAACTGTATAAACGGGCCGAAGGCATGAAAAATTTTGACAGAGGTAAAAAATAATTTCTCCCTCAGCTTTTTTCCCCTCAAGTAATGGATATTCCCCAGTTTCCAGTTCAGCAGCCATTATTATTTTATGTGGCAAATAAGCTTTCAACAATGTTTTCAGCGCAGTTTGGTATCCCGGACCTAAAATAGCAATTTCCAAAGGTTGGAAAATCCATTGCTGCAATATACATGCCCAGGCACCAAAAGAGGTGGGATAGGAAATAATCGCTTTACTAAAACCTTCAATCATACTTAAGCTTCGTTGCTTGAGCTCCGGGATATCGAAGTATATAGATAATTGTAGAAGATTTGAGGCCATTGTGGCATTCCCGGATGGTGTGGCTCCATCATACATTTCCTTTTTACGAAGGATGACATCCTGCTGACCCCTATGCGTATAAAAAAAATAATCACCATTCTCTTCACTAAAATGTTGAAGTACATGATCATTAACCTGCCTGGCTTTTTGAAGCCATTGCAAATCTGCCGTAACCTGGTATAATGATAGCAATGCTTCCACCAGGTAAGCATAATCATCCAGGAAGGCTGGATATTTAGCCTGGTCATCTTTCCATGTGTGGTAAAAGGAAGCTCCTTCTGATTTTAAGTTAGCCCAAATAAATTCCATATTCTGAATGGCCAACTCTTTATAAGATTCTTCCCCGGTTGCCTGGAAAGCCTTGCTGCATGCGGTATTCATCAAAGCATTCCAACCCAGGATAATCTTATCATCCAAACCAGGTTTTACCCGTTTTTCTCTTTCTTGTATTAAAATATCTTTCCCCCTGGATAATATTTCATTTAATTCTTCCTGGGAGAGATTATTTTCTTTTGCAAAATCTTCTTCCTTTGATAAAACCCTTAAGATGTTAGTATGTTCCCAGTTTCCTGAAGGGGTGATATTATAATATGCTGAAAAAATATTGGCATCTTCTCCTAACAGTTTTTGCACCTCCTGGTAATCCCAAATATAATATTTACCCTCTATACCTTCACTATCGGCATCAAGTGCAGCATAAAAACCGCCCTTTTTATGTGTAAGCTCATTTTTAATAAAATCAATGGTTTCAGCAATCACCTGCCTGTACCTGTTATTTTGGGTAGATTGATATGCTTCGCTGATTACAGAAATTAATAAAGCATTATCATAAAGCATTTTTTCAAAATGTGGTGCTAACCATTCTGCATCAGTCGAATATCGGGCAAAACCACCGGCCAACTGATCATAAATGCCGCCTTCCATCATTT
>DATHWA010000085.1:0-4672 GCA_035461025.1 Gillisia sp.
AGTAGGATTGCTTTCAATAATTCTTCTGGGAGAATCCATTATCAGTCTTACAGGTACTTTAAGAGATGTCAATTGGGACATTTTAAGTATTGTGGCAGCAGTTACGGGTTTTATTATGATTGGCCTTATTTGGTGGATATAGTATGATAGTTTTCATGTCGTGGAGCGGATGAAATCTATGACCAACGGGTTTCCTATGTTGTATTCCCACTTGTTTTTAGCTATAGGCTTTGTGATCCTGGCTAATGTGATTCGACATGCTATTATAAATGATCTAAATGAGAATGAGTTTAGAATTCTGGCGATTACGGGAATGAGCTTTTTTTACATCGGAAAGCAAACCGTTTATGTTGTTTTTCTTCCTCCCTTCCGTAAAATTATGACAATTAATACACTAGTATGTATTTTTATAACCATCGCATCTACCTATTTGCCAAAATTAGAATATGCGCTTATTGGAATTACAATGGGTATGCTGTATTACGTTTGGGCCAATTTCAAGTTTACCCTAACCAGGGATATATCTGAGTATGTTTCGAAAGAATAAAGATATATAGGCTTGCGTACAACGTCTCCTATAAACTGTGCGAGCGGGCGAGCGTGATTGTTTATCGCTGCATGAACCACGCTCCTGACACAATTTTGAAAGAAAAAATGAGCGTCTTGAAGTTTTCATTAATGAATGTTACACCTCGTTTCAGACTGGCTATAGTGGGCTATGTCCGTTTAAAATTTAAATAATAAAAATAAAATAAAATGAGTTTGAGGTTTGCATTTAATTTAGGGCCTATAGATTTTAAAAAGTTGAAATATATAATTGTAGGAGATAATCCCGGAAAGAATGAATTTAAACATAACAAATTCTTCATTGGACAATCCGGAACACAACTAAGGAACCATTTTGAGGAAAATGGGCTGGTAGAGGAATTCGAAAAGGAATGTCTCATCTTTAATAAAACTTTTTTGAGCACTGATAAAACCAATGATCTAAAGCTGTTAAAAAACCAGGTAGGAGAAGATAATTTCGACAGAACTTTACATTTTTCAGCAAATGAAATTGCAAATTTTTCCAATAATCTTGATCTGCCTGTCCTTATATTCGGAAAAAGTAAGCTTGGGCAGGGAAAGATTTTTTACCCATTCTGGTTAAAACTGACTGAACTTTGTAAGCCTGAGAGGATCTTAGTGTTTAGCCATCCTTCCAATTCCAATTTCACAAAGGAATGGAACAAATTCCGGGAACTTGAAAAGAATAAAAACAATAAAGATCTGCTTCAGCATATAGGTCAAATTAATTATGATATCATCCAGGGTTTAAATGGAAGAACTTAGAAGATCCTTTGAGGAGTTATTCAATATTCAGTTGGAAAGTCCTTTAGAAAATTCAGGAGAAATTCAGAATAATAATAGCCGCATAAAATATATCCTTCAAATTGATAACCCGGGAAACAAAATAATAGATCTGTTGCTATTTGATGGTGATCATTTTCCGCCTCAACATAAGAGGATAAATGCGAGGGGGCAAATACAGGATCTGGAAAACTTCCAGTTCAGCATTATGTATGAAAGACCTGAAGATAGGGTAGAGGAAGAGCTTAAAATGAAAGAGGTCAATAAGAAAATTGCACGCATTCTCATTAAAAAAGGACTTGCGGAAAAGTGTGAAGAATGGATTCAAAAATACTTATGAGGCCAGCCATAAGATTTACGCAACAGTTGTTTGATAAAATAGAATATGAATAATATGCAGGAAAAGAAAAAAATTGCCATAATTGGTGGTGGCATTGCAGGACTTACTTTTGCTCGTTGCCTAACGACAAAAGATTATGAGATCGATATTTTTGAGAAAAAAGATCAATTTGGAGAAATAAGAGCTGCAATAAGTGTCTTTCCAAACGCGCTTTGTGTAATGGATAAATTGGGCCTGTTGGAAGAAATACTTAACAATAGCGGACAGTTCAAAACAGTTTACCTGAAGACTGACAAAGGCAGCATTTTAAGCAAATCTGAACCCAAAAGCGACTATCCGGTAATTTGCATTCACAGAGCAAACCTACACAGTATACTTTTAAAGAATATTGGCGCTAAACTGCATAACAATTTCATTTTGAAAGACATATCGCCGCTTGAAAATGGGCAGGTAAGTCTTTTGTTTGATAACGGAGAATCCAGGATATTTGATGCAGTAATTGGAGCGGATGGGATACATTCAGCAGTGCGAAAAAAAATTATTAATGACGGAGAGCCAATTTTCCGGGGTTATAATATTTGGAGAGGAGTTGTAAAAACAAACTTTGACATAGGATACGCAAGTGAAACATATGGAAAAGGGCAAAGAGTGGGAATAGTACCAATCACAGACGGAGTATATGGTTGGTGGGCAACTTGTAATGAGGAATTTATGCAAGGAGACAGTCCTGAAGATACTAAGGATAAATTAAACCGTCTCTTTGGTGATTGGCATTACCCTATTCCGGAATTAATTAAAAATACAGATCAAATCTTAAAAAATAGTTTGATAGACAGAAAGCCACACAAGGGATGGACTAAAGGGAATATAACATTGATTGGGGATGCGGCACACCCAACAACTCCAAACTTAGGCCAGGGAGGATGTCTCGCTATAGAGGGGGCATATATTTTAGCAAAATCAATTCAGAAAAACGGGTTAACAAAAAGAGCATTTGACAGATATGAGGAACTCCAATATCCCCGATCCAAGGACATTGTAAATGAAAGTTTAAAATTGGGAAAGATGGGACAAATTGAAAATCCTATTCTAATAGGATTAAGAAACCTAGCATTTAAATTGATGCCGGCAAATCTGGCTATGAAGATGATAGATAAATATTTTTCTTATAGAGTGACAAATATTGAAATATGAAAGTTCTCCCTGCCTGAGGTCTGTCACTGCCTGAGATTTCACTTCGTCCAATCTGCAATTTCCTGTTTTCAACTACTAATTGGATTAGGCCCGATTGCAAGATTTAGGTATCGATCCCATTCGTTTAAGGTTTGGGTAAGAAAGAAATGGATTTTATTGTATACCTGAAAGATGAGGAATAAGAAATAAAATTATATATTATATAACGAGTTACCCACCATTTAAATTCTGAGTATTAATTAAATACAACATTTGAAGAATGATATTTTAAAACGAGAAAGCTGGTGGAACGGAATTGGAAATGAACAGTATATGCAGGCAGACCTTAGCGATCATACTTTTTATCAAAAAACAAAGAAAGAGCAAAGTAAGAACCTGCTCCTTATTGGCCTGGCCGCACTCGCATTGAATGTTATAGTTCTTTTGGTTTCCATCTATACCGGGTGGTATCTTTTAGTGATTTTTACCTTTGCCATAACCCTATCTATTATAGCCCCGTTCTTTGATACGCCCAATATGGTTAAAAGAGGAAAACTGGACTACTATTCTTCCCTTTTTTTGGCAGAAAACGAAAAAGAAGGAGTAATTAATATTCACGGTGGAACCTTGTTTGATTACTATTTCGTAATTGATAGAAGACTAAACGGGCAGCAAAGAACAAATTTGATTATACAGAAATTTGTAGAAGGGCTCCTTAATTTATCCAAATCATATAAGGCTAATGATCATCAGGTAAAAGTAATGGGTACCAGTTATATCCTTAATGAAAGAACCCTCAAAAAGGCTGGTTTCACTGTGGTTAAAACAGACTTTCTGCAATATGCGATACTCATCTGGAATTATTTTAATCTCACTTTGTCCCTTTCCATTGCAAAGGCAAAACTAACATTTCCGGACATTAGGAAGGTAGTTACCTTTGAAGCAGATCTTAATTCCCTATTAAAAAGAAAGGCTTTTTTGGAAAGTTTAAATGAAAGACTTGAAACTGCCCCAGCTGTTTAATGACCTCGTAATTAACCGTTTACCTTTAAGTCGCAAATAATTTTGCATTATACTCTTCGCAGAGCGATGTTTGATATAGTGACTCTTGACCTCCCGGAAGATTCAGGTGTTGAATCGCAAGTAGAAAAAACCGCTTCCATAAAGGGTGTCCTCGGGAACCAAAAGGTATTGATTGTAGACGACAATAACATCAACCTGTTGGTAGCCGGCAAGACCCTGGAAAACTGGGGATTTGATTATGTTCTTGCCCATAATGGGGTAGAGGCCGTAGCGAAAGTCCAGGAAGAAGATTTTGCGGCTGTTCTAATGGATCTCCACATGCCAAAAGTGGACGGATATGCAGCAACCTCTGCTATTAGGAGCATTGGTAATGAAAAGTTCCTATCCCTTCCAATTATTGCCCTTAGCGGGTCTGTAGATCTTTTCCAAGTGGAAAATTTGAAGGCTATCGGATTTTCAGAATTCCTGGTCAAGCCATACAAACCTCAGGATTTGAGGGATAAAATTCTAAAGGTAGTTGCAGGGGAGAAAGAGGAATTTCTTCCGCTTTAATTAAGTGTTTAAAGTGATTATATGTATAAAGGGTGAAACCCCACATTCACTTGAGTTTCTTGTGCGCAGCTTTGCAAGGGTACGCCCTCTTTTACTGAAAAAAGCGCGGCTGGATTTTTTTTTAACCCATTCATTATTTATGGGAGTTGTTTTCTTCTGTGGTTTACATTTCCTACGAGAGTATTCCTTCCACTATTATGCCCAGGATTTAAAGACTGTCTTTTCAATTAAAAA
>DATHWA010000086.1:0-2913 GCA_035461025.1 Gillisia sp.
TTGTAAGCAGAAGCAAAGGCATAATTTCCAATTTCCTGGTTCCCTGTAATACCGTATCCTACTCTTACTTTAAGATCATCAAATACAGAGGAGTTTGCCATAAAATCCTCTTGTGATATTCTCCACGCAGCAGAGGCTGAAGGGAAAGTACCATATTTGTTACCCTCACCAAAACGAGATGAACCGTCTCTACGAACTGTCGCGGTTAGGTAATACTTATTTACATAGTCATACATAACCCTCCCAAAGTATGAGAAGATCGCCCACTCAGAACCGGTTCCATTAATAGTTGGTTGCTCGATCCCATTATTAAGCTGCTGTGTAGATTCACTCGTGAAGTTTTGGATAGAGCCGCTCATAAATTTGAACTGATTTTCCTGGGCACTAGTTCCTATAACTGCCTGCAGACTACTCCCATTGTCAAATTCCTTGTTATAAGTAATGGTGTTGTCCCAAAGAAGAGTAACACTTCGATTTGAAGATTCACTTAAAAACGCGTTAGGCTGTATATCGGCATCCCAGCTGTAAGCCGGCGCCCAGGTCCTATTATACCAAAAATTGGTTTCTGCACCAAAGAGGGTTCTAAAGGTGAAATTTTCCAGAAAATCAAGTTCCATAAAAACATTCCCCTGGAAGTTGTAACCCTCTGTAGTCATATCTATAATATTGGCTTTCCCTATTGGGTTTTCCACATCTCCCGAATACATTGGCTGACCAATGGGCCCCGAATAATTTTGATTTTCTCTGAAAATAGGTTGTGTTGGTAAAGAAAGTATAGCGTTATTAATGTTCATTTCACCCTGTTCCTTTACATCATAATTCAACTTCAGGCTATTCCCAAATCTCAGGTTATCGGTGATATCTGTGTCACTGTTTAACTGGAAAATATATCTTTGGTAATCATTATTAATTATGATCCCCTTTTGATCAAAGACATTGAGAGAGGTGTATATGTTGGACTTTTCCCCGCCTCTGCTGTAAGACAGAGTTGCATTATTCTGAGAACCGGGAGTAAAAAGTGCATCCAGCCAGTCTGTTCCTGCTCCAAGAGCATAAGGATCCCTAAAATCGGGATTGGGTTGGAACCCGCCTGCGGCAAGCATTTCATTACTAAGCTCAGCAAATTGCTGGGCATTAAGCACATCGATCATATTTGTAGGCTCCTGGAAAGAGGAAAAAACATCAAGGGTAAGCTGACCATCTCCCTTTTCCCCTCTTTTAGTGGTGATAATTACCACCCCATTTGCTCCCCTTGAACCATAGATGGCAGTTGCTGAAGCATCCTTAAGGACCTGCATTGAACTAACATCCTGCATATTTACCTGGTTTAGTCCGCCATTTAGAGGAACTCCGTCCACTACAACCAGAGGATCATTATTTCCAATGGTCCCAATTCCACGAATACGGATAGTTGGATTTGCTCCGGGTTGTCCGGAGGTTATAACCTGCACACCCGCAGCCCTACCTTGAATCGCATCTCCAATGTTGGAAGAGGGCTGAGACTGAACATCACTCATATCGATAGAAGAAACAGAACCACTAAGATCTCTTTGTTTAGACTGCCCATATCCTATTAACACCACTTCATCAAGGGAAGCAGCATCTTCAGTTAAAATAATTTCTATAAAATCTTTATCTGCAGGAATACGTTGTTGCTGAAATCCCATATAATTAATAACCAGAATCGACTGCCGGCTCTGAACATCAATTTCGAAGTTACCATCAAAATCTGTTACCACTCCATTAGTAGTTCCTTCCTCCACAATAGAGGCTCCGGGAAGGGGTATTCCCATCTCATCTACTACCGTTCCTTTTACTGTAACTTCATTTTGGGCCTGGGCAGAAGAAATTAATTGCATGCTTAAAAATAAAACCAGCATAAGGCCACGTTTTACTCCCTTAAAAGCATTTCCCTTTAATTTTTGTTGCATATTTTTTAGATTAAAAACCGAATTAAATTGGTTGAGAATTATTTCACACCTTCCAAAAGTCTTAAAATATGGTTAACAAAAAACGTTTTCGTAAAAACGTATAGAAAATACAGGGCTTCCTGAAAAGCTATAATACTGTCCAACAATAACTTATCTGCTATTGATGTTCGTTTTTTATATAGAAAATAGAAGTGTTTAGGAGGTCAATTACAACCTAAGAGTGGTATTTTGAAGTAAATTTTCATCAAATTCCTTCTTATCAAGAATAGATTTGTTGCGGATTTTTGTTTTATAAGCGTAGATGGAATTGACAGAATAACCCAGAATTTGAGCAATAATTTCATTGTGAGTGATACCCAATCTTATCAATGCGAAAATTCGTAATTCCTTATTGAGTATCTGGTGCTTTTTTATTTTTATTCGTTCATCAGGCTTTAAGAGAGAATTGAACTCTTCAATAAAGTTGGGAAAAAGCTTTATGAAAGCTTCATCAAAATTCTGTAACAGTTTTTCTTTTTCCCTTTTCAGGTTGTAACCGGAGACCAGGTATTTTACTTTTGAGATATTGTCATCTTTGAGACTGTTTTCTACTTTAACCTTGAAATCTCTAAACTTTTCAAAAATATCTGCATCCTGGCTAAAGAAAAAACCTATGTATTCTTCTTTGATCTTGTTAGCCTCCAGTAGTTGATTGTTAACCTTTTTAACCTCCTGGTTTGTCTCCTTCAATATTTCATTTGTCTCATTAAGCTTATTGTTGATCTCAAGGATCTGCCTATTGGTGTGTTGAAGTTCGTTATGAGCCTTTTCAATAATTTTTTTTGCACGTCCAAGCTTTCTCACCTGGAGATAAATAACCCCCGCGAGTGCCACTACAAAGATCAAAAGAAGGCTCATAATTATATTTTGGCGGTAAAGGCGCGAGCGTTGTTCTTCGATTCTTCTTACCACCTGCTCCTCAATTAGTGGCAGGATGGCGCCA
>DATHWA010000087.1:0-2680 GCA_035461025.1 Gillisia sp.
CAAGATGAAAATTATCTTTTGGACCATAAAGATTGGTAGGCATGACAGCTATAAAATTTGTTCCATATTGCAAGTTGTAACTTTCACACATTTTAATACCTGCGATTTTTGCTATTGCATAAGGTTCATTGGTGTATTCAAGTTCACCTGTAAGTAGATAACCTTCTTTAATGGGCTGGGGGCACTCCTTTGGATATATACAGGTGCTCCCAAGGAACATTAATTTTTTTACTTTGTTGAGATATGAATAATGAATGACATTAGTCTGGATCATAAGATTCTCATAGATGAACTCTGCCCTATAAGTGTTGTTGGCGACTATCCCTCCTACTCTGGCGGCAGCCAGGAAGACATATTCAGGCTTTTCAGATTGAAAAAACTCTTCTACAGCTCGGCAATCTATAAGATCCAGTTCATTATGAGTTCTTGTAATGAGCCGGGAGTAACCTTTTTTCTTAAGATTGGAATAAATTGCAGATCCCACCAATCCCTGGTGGCCTGCAATATAGATTTTAGAATCAGATTTCATTTTCATTGTGCTCCTACCTGTTATCCAAATTGTTCACTACTCAAAATAATTTAGGGTTTCAAACCCCTCTCCTTTCAAATACCTGTCCTTTAGCATTCGTCTAAGATCTGCCTGCACCATTTCCTTTACTATATCTTTGAGATCAAATTCTGGGATCCAACCTAATTTTTTATTCGCTTTTGTTGGGTCTCCTACCAGTAATTCTACTTCTGTTGGTCTAAAGTAGCGTGGATCTACAGACAGAACTTCCTTTCCAACCGGGAGTTGATAATCCAGGTTTTTGCAAGATTTCACAAAAGCTTTTTCTTCCACTCCGCTACCTATAAAGCTTAATTCTATTCCCGCTTCAGCAAAGGCCATTTGTACAAAGTCTCTAACACTGGTAGTTTTACCTGTGGCAATTACCCAATCCTCCGGTTCCTTAGACTGCAGGATCATCCACATTGCCCGAACAAAATCCCTTGCATGCCCCCAATCTCTTTGTGCGTCAAGATTTCCCAGGTATATTTTTTCCTGTAATCCAAGAGCGATTCTTGCTACAGCTCTGGTGATCTTCCGTGTTACAAATGTTTCTCCTCGAATTGGTGACTCATGATTAAATAAAATCCCGTTACAGGCGAACATACCGTATGCTTCTCTGTAATTAACGGTGATCCAGTACCCATAAAGTTTAGCAACCGCATAAGGGCTTCTGGGATAAAATGGAGTAGTCTCGCTTTGAGGCACCTCCTGTACCTTTCCATAGAGTTCAGAAGTGGAAGCCTGGTAAATACGGATTTTCCTTTCCAGCCCCAGTAACCTTACCGCCTCAAGTAATCTTAAGGTTCCCAGTCCATCTGTATTACCAGTATATTCAGGTATTTCAAAGGAAACCTGCACGTGGCTCATGGCAGCCAAATTATAGATTTCATCGGGCTTAATTTGCTGTATTAACCTTATTAAGTTTGTACTATCTGTAAGGTCCCCATAATGTAAAATGAAGTTTTTATTCTTTTCGTGTGGATCCTGATATAGATGATCAATCCTTTCTGTATTAAAGGAAGATGACCTTCTTTTGATACCGTGAACTTTATAACCTTTACCCAATAGGAATTCACTTAGGTAAGCTCCATCCTGCCCGGTGACCCCGGTTATAAGCGCGACTTTCATATAACGATTTTTTGAAAAAACTTACTTTATTTTGCGAAAAGACATAAGGCTCCGCCGTCCTGAGTCCCATTTTAAGGGATTCCGGAATGAAATTTTAAAAATTAAAGTGGGGAAATACTAACCTGTCTAACCATTGTGGGAAAGGCTTTGTTGAAACAAGGGGGATATGTTTCCGGGCCTTATGGTTCATATTAATCAATGAAATTCACTCTTAAGTCATTGCACATTGAAAATGAATGCTTTAAACTCAAAAAATCTAAACACTAATTAATATGGGGTCAAAAAATTGTAGGGAACGAATTGTGGGGTGAGGGGAAATTTATTAATTAAAACTAAGCAGAAAGATATCATCGAAAAAATTATTTCGACCAAAGGCTCGGAATTTTGTTAAGATACTCATAATCAGAGTTTTTGTAAGAAATCATTTGTAGGAAAATGAAGTTTTTTATCCTCGCTTTGTTTATATGTAAGAAAAACCTTCCAAATTAAATTATATTCAAGGATCCTAAATTAGAATTTCTGTACTTATTCTCAATCCTGATGTTTTCTGAGGTAATAAAGGAAAAGAGTTTTTTAATCTGGTTTTAATCTTTGCGTTAATACTCGAAATATTCTTAAAATCTAAAAATCATTTTCCTACTAGTAGATACCGGATTCCAGAAAAATTTGTTAACAAATCCGGAGTGACTGGGAGAGTTTCGAGTTTATAATATACGAATAATAGGCCCACCTTATATAAAAACTATCTTCTTTGGTTTACAACCAAGTAGATTATAAACCATTAATCAGTTAACCTTACCTGCCCCTAACAATCCCTACTACTGTACCGGTTTGGCAATTAATACGAAGAAGTTCTCCTTTATTCACACCATATTTCCCTCCCTGCACCCTGTAATCGCCAAAGCCTTCACCGGTAGATTGTACCAGGATAAGTTCTGTACCATCTACCGGGTCAATTATAGGATTTAAACATGCATTTTCTCCCCAGGCCATTCCGGCGGG
>DATHWA010000088.1:0-12301 GCA_035461025.1 Gillisia sp.
TGATGCTCTGTATATTTCCCGCGCCGTAATTAACTATTGCTATCTTCATATGTTTAGTATTGAGTAGCTAGAATTGAGTATTGAGTAATTAGATAAGGGTTCGCATAGATCTCAATTCTCAATACTATATCTAACTACTATTAAAGCATTCCCTTGGTTGAAGGGAGGATCATTTTTTCTGCATCCCTTTTTACGGCCATTTTGATCGCTTTGGCAAATGCTTTAAAGATCGCTTCTATTTTATGGTGTTCGTTGGTTCCTTCGGCTTTTATATTAAGGTTTGCCTTAGCGCCGTCTGTGAAGGATTTAAAGAAATGGTAGAACATTTCGGTAGGCATTTTACCAACCATCTCTCTTTTAAAATCGGCTTCCCAGACCAGCCAGTTGCGGCCTCCAAAATCAATGGCCACCTGTGCAAGGCAGTCATCCATTGGAAGGCAAAAGCCATAGCGCTCAATTCCCAGTTTATTTCCAAGGGCTTTGCTAAAGACCTCCCCTAGAGCAATGGCCGTATCTTCTATGGTATGGTGTTCATCTACCTCCAGATCCCCATTTACCTGCACATCCAAATCCATTTGCCCATGACGGGCAATCTGGTCCAGCATATGGTCAAAAAAAGCTAATCCTGTTGAAATTTTGGAATTTCCGGTCCCGTCAAGATTTAGTTTTATATTGATATCTGTTTCATTGGTCTTTCGGGAAATTTCGGCCGTACGATCCTTAAGCTTCAGGAATTCATAGATCTCCTTCCAGTTATCTGTTTTCAGAACAATGCATTTTTCGACCTCCGTAATATCGTTTGCAACTTCATTGGATCCCAACTCGGCATGGGTATCAATGAAGATCCCTTTTCCCCCGAAATTAAGTGCAAATTCCATATCTGTCATCCGGTCCCCAACCATAAAGGAATTTTCCAGGTCATAACTGTCATTGGAATTAAGATACTTCTCCTCCAACAAACCTGTTCGGGGTTTTCTGGTGTGCGCATTATCCTCTGGAAAGCTGCGGTCAATTAATGATTTTTCAAACTTTGCACCCTCATTGGCAAAGGTCTTTTCAATGAAGCGCTGTATTGGCCAGAAATCCTCTTCAGGAAAAGAATCTGTTCCCAAACCATCCTGATTGGTGACCATCACTAGTTCATAATCCAGTTCCTTAGCAATTTTTGAAATATAATAAAGGGCTTCGGGAAAGAACTCCAGTTTGTCCAGGTTATCAATTTGGTAATCCTCCGGCTCGTGAATGATGGTACCGTCCCGGTCTATAAATAAAACTTTTTTCATATTCTTAATCTAAATTTTGAAGAGCTTCCAGCAGCTCCTTATTTTCTTTGGCAGTTCCAATAGTAATTCGCAATGTATTTTCGCACAAAGGTTCCTTAGTTCTGTTCCTTATTACAATACCTTTATCCAATAACTGATTATATCTTTTCCCTGCATCATCAACCTTTACAAGCACAAAATTAGCATCTGTAGCATAAACTTTTTCAATATATTTTACTTCAAGTAAAGATTTAAGTAAGATCGCTCTTTCCTTCAGTATTCCAGACACTTCTGATTGTACAACTTGCTCATCTCTTAATCTATTAAGTGCTCTCTGTTGGGTAAGTTCGTTCACGTTGTATGGTGGTTTGATCTTATTAAGTATTGTTATGATCTCTGCTGAAGCATAACAAATTCCCAGCCTAATTCCGGCCAAACCATAGGCTTTTGATAGAGTTTGTGTGATCACCAGATTCGGAAAATTATCCAGTTTTTTAATCCAGCTTTCCCTGTCTGAAAAATCTATATAAGCCTCGTCGATAATTACAAGTCCGCTGAAATTGTTGAGGATCTCCAGCACATTTTCGTCAGAAAAAGAATTTCCCGTTGGATTATTGGGAGAGCACAGAAAGATCATTTTGGTTTTGGCATCCACCCTTTCCAGGATCTCCTTCACATTTGGTTCAAAAACTGAAGTCAAAAGCACTTCCCTGTTCTCAACATTATTAATACCTGCAAGTACTTTATACATTCCGTACGTTGGCGGCAGGGTGATCACATTGTCCTTCCCCGGTTCGCAAAAGGCACGAAACAGCAGGTCCAGTACTTCATCACTTCCATTGCCTAAGAGAATGTTATTTGGATCGACCCCTTTTATTGTGGCCAGTTCCTTCTTAAGGCTCCTTTGCTGGGGGTCCGGATACCGGTTAACATCGGTTTCAAAGGGGTTTTCATTAGCGTCCAGGAAAATCATAGTGTTTCCGGTAGACTGGTATTCATCTCTTGCAGATGAGTAAGGATTAATTTTCCTTACATTTTCCCTTACCAGATTTTTTATATTAAATGTATTATTCATTCTCTCTGTGTAAAACTTCTTAAGGGATTGAATTAGACTTGTTTAATGGTCACAACCTCACCCCAAAGTTGATATATCAATTATTGTTTTCCAGTTCTTTCAATCTCAGGGTCACAGCGTTTTTATGCGCTTGCAATCCTTCTGCTTCGGCCATAAGTTCAATGGCAGGCCCTATATTTTTTATCCCTTCTTCAGAAATTTGCTGAAAGGTCATGCTTTTCAGGAAACTGTCCAGGTTTACCCCGCTGTATTGCTTTGCGTATCCATTAGTTGGAAGGGTGTGGTTGGTACCTGATGCATAATCCCCGGCACTCTCCGGAGTGTAATTTCCTATAAAGACAGATCCTGCGTTTGCAATCCCTTTCGTAAAGAAATCTTCATTGGAAGTGCAGATTATAAAATGCTCCGGCCCATATTCATTAATAAGGTCCAGTGCAGTGCGTTCATCCTCAACCAGAATTAGCCTTGAATGCTCTATAGCCTTTGCCGCTATCTCTTTTCTTGGCAACTCCTTCAGTTGCTTCTCTATTTCATTCTCAACAGCCTCTATAAGCTCTTTTGAAGTCGAAACAAGGATTACCTGACTATCTGCCCCATGCTCTGCCTGGCTAAGCAAATCTGAAGCTACAAATGCGGCGTTTGCAGAATCATCTGCCATAACCAGTAATTCAGATGGGCCGGCCGGCATGTCAATGGAAACATTATAACGGGTAGCCAGTTGTTTTGCAACTGTTACATACTGGTTCCCGGGACCAAAGATCTTATAAACCCGTGGGACGGTTTCAGTACCAAAAGTCATAGCACCAATAGCCTGGATCCCTCCTACTTAAAAAATTTGTGTGACTCCACAAAGTGCCGCGGTATAAAGGATGGCAGGATTTATCTTTCCATCTTTATCGGGTGGGGTACACAGAACTATTTCCTTGCATCCGGCTATATTGGCAGGAGTAGCCAGCATTAAAATTGTAGAAAACAAAGGTGCCGAGCCACCCGGGATGTAAAGCCCTACCTTTTCGATAGGCCTCTTTTCCTGCCAGCATCGCACCCCGGCCGAGGTGGTGACTTCTATTTTTTCCGATTTTTGAGCGGAATGAAATTTTTCTATATTATTTTTTGCAAGTTGTATAGCATTTTTAAGCTCTTCAGAAACATTAGAACTAGCTTTCTCAATTTCTTCAGCAGTAACCCGGAGGCTTTCAAATGACACCCCATCAAACAATTTTGTATATTTTTGTACGGCGGCATCTCCTTTTGCCTGGATTTCTGAAAAGATCTCCCTCACTGTTGACTCTATATCTTCAACAGTTTGTGTTGGTCTTTGCAAAATAGCTGGCCATTCTTCTCTGGATGGATTATATATTTTATTCATAATCGTTGAATTTCCTTTGCTTAATTTAAATCACCATTTTTTCTATTGGAACTACCAGTATTCCTTCTGCACCGGTTTCCTTAAGTTGATCTATCACCTCCCAGAACCTTTCTTCATTGATGACTGTATGAACAGAACTCCACCCTTTTTCAGCCAAAGGTAATATTGTTGGGCTTCGCATTCCCGGAAGAAGTTTTGAAATAGCATCAATCTTATCATTAGGAGCGTTCAGCAGAATATATTTTGAAGTACGCGCATTGAGAACAGATTTAAGTCTAAACTGAAGCTTTTCTAAGATCACCTGTCGTTCTTCTGAAATCTTTGGAGAGATGGCCAGGATGGCTTCACTTTTTAGCATTACCTCTACCTCCTTCAAATTATTCTTGAACAGGGTGCTTCCACTGGAAACAATATCACATATAGCATCTGCAAGCCCAATATTAGGGGCGATCTCTACAGATCCATTAATGATGTGCAATTCTGCTTCTATTCCGTTTTCTTTTAAGAAAGCCTTTACAGTATTAGGATAGGATGTTGCAATCTTTTTTCCGTCGAGATCCTGCAATCCGTTGTATTTAATAGATTTTGGGACTGCCATGGAAACCCGGCATTTTGAAAATCCCAGCTTTTCACCGCGAAGGATATCCTCCCCTTTCTCCACCAGGACATTCTCTCCAAGAATAGCGATGTCTACCACTCCATCCCTTAAATATTGAGGAATATCTCCATTCCTTAAATATAAAACCTCTAAAGGAAAATTACGGGAAACCGCTTTGAGCTGTTCTTTCCCATTATCAATGGAAATCCCTGCTTCCTTTAATATCTTTAGTGAATCTTCATTAAGCCTTCCACTTTTTTGAATGGCAATGCGTAGTTTTTGGTTGTTCATTTGTGTTCTTTAAAAACTCCCGGATCTTTAAAACCCGAAAAAATTAATAAATAAAAAAATCCCGTTTGATTGCTCAAACGGGTTTTTTAAATATGAAATAACTACATATCAAATTTACCTCGCGTGAGCGCAGTAGTAAAAATGATGGTGATGTAGTTGAATTGTTTTCATTGTTGATGCAAATCTAAATTAATTTTTTAAAAATAAAACTCCTTTTTAAAAATTTATGACTTGTTTAGGTTAGTTATTACCCAGGATGAGTGGCATTCCACCATCACCACCACCAATTACAACAACTTTTGCATTAGGGGACCTGGCTAGTTCTACCGTAGCCTGTATCCCTTTTTCCTTAAGGATCTGGTCATTTAGTGACGCACTAAGAATCTGGTTGGCACGGGCTTTACCTTCCGCATCAATCCGCTGTCTTTCTGCTTCCTGCTCTGCTTTTTCAAGACGGAAAACATATTCCAGGGATTCCTGCTCCTGTCCAAGTTTACGCTCAATAGCATCCTTAATAGACGTTGGCAGGGAAACATCTCTAACCAGCACTTCATTTATTTGAACATATTGATTGGCAAGAAGAATTTGTGTTTCCTCAAAGATCTCTCTTTGAATTGCTTCCCTTTTGCTGGCATAAAGCTGTTCCGGGATGTAACGACCTACCACACTACGGGCGGCAGAGCGAATAGCGGGTTGTAAAACCCTTTGAACGTATGCCTCTCCTCTTTCCTGGTGGAGCTTTCCTAAATTATCATATGTAGGCTGGAACCAAACGGTGGCATCCAGATTGATCTCCAAACCGTTTGAAGATAACACTTGCATTTTTTCATCCAGGGATTGTTGTCTTACTTCGTAAACAAAAACCCTGTTCCAGGGTGCAACTAAATGAAATCCTTCACTTAATGGTGGACTGTCTGTTACAACCCCGCCTCCAAAGGTCTTGTAAAGAACCCCGGCCTCTCCGGAGTTAATGGTAACTGTCGATTTTGCGATGAGTATGATTAAAACCACAACAGCAAATAAAATTGGCAAACCAATTTTGGGTAATCTATCCATAAAATAAAAATTGAAATTAATTAAATTAAACCGAAATATTTCCGGGTGAACCATTCAGCACTAAGGCTTAGTATTAGCAGGATCAATAAAAATTTCCAGCTTATCAAAGGTACTGTTTTTTCACGGCTTTTCTGCACAGGAAGGTAACGATTATCCTCCAGAAGTTTGGCCAGCAAATTATCTTGAGTGTTAAGATAAGTGAGTTCGCCTCCTGTGGAACCGGCAAAATTTTGAAGTTTAGAAAGATTAGCTGAGCCAAATTGTTGCTCCACATTGTACGGAATTACACTAAAACTGCCTTTTTTGCTCAATCGCGAAGAAATTTCCCGAACCTCATACTCGTACTCACCCGGGGATAGATCATCAATACGAAAGGTGTACCTGTTATTGTTTAAAAGCATCTGGGACTCCAGTTCCACTTCTGTAGATGTATTGGTTAGTTTTACAAGTAACTGCCCACCGGCAAAAAATTCGTAATTCTCATCAAAATATCTCGCCGATATAATTACCTCCTCATTTTCTGCATAAAAACTTCCCGTATCTACTGTTAATCTGTCACGCTTTTGGGTAGATGACAAATATTGAACTAGTTTTCCAAAGAAATTATCAAAAGCTTCAAAGCTCCCGGTATCTGCAAAAAACTGTGCTCTCCACCTCCAGATATTCTCCCCAAATAAGGTTCCATATCTTAAACCGCCTTCTTCAAAAGTTGCCATTAAGGGTGTTGTGGTGGTTACGCCTTCCAATTGTTGATAGAGCAATACATTGTAATTCTCATTTTCAAATTCCAGATTCCCAAAAGCATCCTGCAACGGGGGCAAACTTTTAAATCCTACATCCTCAAATTGAAAATTGGAATAGTTTGGATTATAAACGGGGATGAAATCCTGATTTTGGGAAGTGAAATCCTTTTTAAAACTCATAACAGAATTGATATAATTCCAGTCTGTTTTTGTTCCGGTTACCAGAATAAAATTGATATTTTGATTTTTCAATTGAGTGATAATATCCTTAAAGTAATTATCCGGTTGATAAAGTATAACTAATTGAAAATCATTAATTTCAATCTTATTTAAATCCTGAATACGCACTATTTCTGCCTGTCTTTGCTCATTGGCTTCTACAGATTTTTTCAAGGCTCCAAGGTCCGGATGAATGATGGAGGAAAGAATTAAAACCGATGTTCTTTCATCAATCACTTCCACCCCAAAGTTGCGAATATTGTTGGCTAAATTTTTTTCTGAATCCAGGGGTTTTATTTCAGCCTCATAGACTTTTTGTCCCAGAGAAGAAGCCGGTAAGGTAGCAGTTACAACTTCCGAAGTTTTTTCAGCCGAAAACTCAACCTGCTTTTTAAACAAAACTGTCTCTCCCAGTTTGATCTCCAGGCCGGTTGTAACAGGTTCCCTACCTGAGTAGTTCAAAATGAGCTCGACCGGAAATCTGTTATTTAAAAAAGCGTAACGATTTACATTAAGATTTGTAATGGCGAGGTCTACCTGGGCTGTAGTATCTCCTGCAACTACCGGAAAGATCTCCACCTGTGGCCCGGGCCGGTAATATTGATAATCCTCCCCTACTGTTTGGTTACCATCAGTCACCAAAATTATTGCGGCACTTTTGGAAGCCTTTAATTTCTCCAGCTCACTTAAAGCCGCACTAATATTGGTTTGATTCTCTGTGAACGAAATAGAATCTTTATCCAGGGAGAACAGGCTTCTTCCAAAACCAAATTCCCTTATCTCAAAGCGGTCTTTTAATTCCTCATTATTCCTTAATTCCTCTGCAAATGCCACCACATCATCACCACTTTCCAGATATTCCACAGAATTTGAAAGATCGTATGTAAGGAAGAGTTGCTGTTTTTCCAACTCATACTCCCTTTGCTTTATCTCCGGGTTTATAAGCAACAGCAACAGCACAAATACGCTTATAAATCTAAAACCTGCTAGAATATATGTTCGCAGGCTTCTGTCCCGGCTACCGTAGAAGTATTTAAAAAAAACAAACCCCAGCGCAATGATTGCTGCCAGGGTTATTAAAATTATCGTGGTAGTAGACATTAATGAACTGGTGTGTTTTTGGATTTTAAAACTGTAGTGCTGAAAAGAACTAACAGAACTTGAATTTACTAAAATACAAAAACAACAATCAATTATTAACTTTCCGAAAAAAGTCCTTCCATTACTTCCTAAAACTGTTCTAGGTTAGCATTCCGCCATTCACCTGGATCACCTGTCCGGTAATATAGCTACTAAGGTCGCTCGCAAGGAAAACACATGCGTTTGCAATATCCTCCGGAGTGCCACCTCTTTTTAACGGAATTGACTCTCTCCAGCCTTCAACGGTTTTTTCATCAAGTTTTCCGGTCATTTCGGTTTCAATAAAGCCCGGTGCGATTACATTGGTTCGTATATTTCTTGATCCAAGCTCTAAGGCCATTGATTTAGAGAAGCCTATGATCCCGGCTTTTGAAGCTGAATAATTAGACTGCCCTGCATTTCCTTTGATCCCAACCACAGAGCTCATATTTATAATGCTCCCGTTGCGCTGCTTCAGCATAGTACGCTGTACAGCTTTTGTCATATTGAAAACAGATTTAAGGTTTACATTGATCACCTGGTCAAAATCTTCCTCGCTCATTCGCATAAGCAGGTTGTCCTTGGTGATCCCTGCGTTATTGATAAGTATATCTATAGAACCAAAATCTGCCGCTACATTTTTGATCAACTCCTCACATTCTGAAAAATTGGCTGCATTGGACTTGTATCCTTTTGCTTTTATTCCTGTTTTAGACAGCTGTTCTTCCAACTCATTGGCAGCGGTTACAGAAGAGGCATAGGTGAAAGCAACGTTTGCTCCATGTTGTGCAAAGATCTCTGCAATTCCTTTACCTATTCCCCGGCTTCCACCGGTAATAATGGCATTTTTTCCTTCCAGTAATTTCATGTGTAGATGTTTAATTTTTAAAACGTATCAAATATAACAAAAGCCAAAGGCTTTGAAATAAAAAATCTTCCCGAAATCAACTGTTTCCAGATGTTTTCAGAAAGATCTTTCAAAATCTTATCTTGTTTTTGCTTAAGCTTTTAAAACTTCAGCAACTTTCTTTCCAATTTCAGCAGGGGAATCTACTACGTGAATTCCGTTCTCTCTCAAAATTGCTTTTTTAGCCTGTGCAGTATCTTCACTTCCACCAACGATGGCTCCGGCGTGACCCATTGTACGGCCTGCAGGTGCAGTTTCTCCGGCAATAAATCCTACTACAGGTTTACGGTTTCCATTGGCTTTGATCCACTGGGCAGCATCTGCTTCCAATTGACCTCCAATTTCACCTATCATTACAATGATCTCTGTTTCATCATCATTCATCAATAGTTCCACTGCCTCTTTAGTAGTAGTTCCAATGATTGGATCCCCGCCAATTCCAATAGCAGTAGTAATACCCAGACCTTGTTTTACAACCTGATCTGCGGCTTCATAAGTAAGAGTACCAGATTTTGATACAATTCCAACTGTACCTTTCTTGAACACAAAGCCCGGCATGATTCCAACTTTTGCCTCTCCCGGAGTAATTACTCCCGGACAGTTTGGACCAACCAGTCTACAATCTTTATTTCGAATATAACTATTAACTTTGATCATATCTGCAACCGGGATACCTTCAGTAATAGTGATAATTACCCCTATTCCAGCATCTGCAGCCTCCATAATTGCATCTGCGGCAAATGCAGGCGGAACAAAGATGATGGATACATCTGCCCCTGTTTCCTCAACAGCTTCAGAAACTGTATTAAAAACCGGTTTATCAAGGTGAGTTTGTCCTCCTTTACCCGGAGTTACACCACCTACCACATTGGTACCATATTCTATCATTTGTTCTGCATGAAAAGTACCTTCACTTCCGGTAAATCCCTGCACAATTATTTTTGAATCCTTATTGACTAAAACACTCATAGTTGTTGTTGATTTTTGCGCTACAAAAGTAGGTTTTTATATATAAACCCTAAAGGGTTTTTAAAACTTTGTTGCCAGGAAAGAGCTTAAATTTTCAGGGTTTTCATCTGCAGGCTGGCTTATTTGATAACCTTTGAACATTTTACCATCTTTCACCTGCCATATTGCGATGAAATGAGCCAAGGGAATTTCCTCTTCAGGGTTTTCAACTGTTCTAATATGGTAGGTCAATCTTATGGTGACCTGGTCCTTATCCTTTAAAAGATGGCTTACCTCTGCGCGCAGGGACTCGAAAGACTGTGACATCCCAACGCTAAGATTTATTATATCGTCGAAGTTCATTTTGTTGAACCCTGCACTACTGTTCCAGTATAGTTCAGCTTCAGGATGTAGGAAATTTTTTATTTCATCAGGATTTTTGTAAAAATCTGATTTATAAAAAGCTTCTACTAATTTTTTGTCGCTCAAACTCATATCTGTTTATTTTAATTTTTCAATAATTTCTGGCAGTTTTCGAATATACGCGTATTCTTTTAATTTTAATCTCGCTTCCATTGCAGGATTTCCTGTATAGATCGTATCAGCTTTTGTAGATTTCGTGATCCCGGCCTTGCCCATAAGGACACCGCCTTTTCTTACCACAATTCCACTTCGCATACCAACCTGCCCCCAAACGGTTACATTATCCTCTATCACTACCGCCCCGGCAATACCTACCTGGGAAGCAATAAGACATCGTTTTCCAATAATGGTATCGTGCCCAATTTGTATTAGGTTATCCAGTTTAGTGCCTGCTCCAATAAAGGTATCTCCACTCACCCCCTTATCTATGGTACAATTTGCTCCTATCTCCACATCATGGTCTATAACTACCCGCCCACCAGATTTTAATTTATCATAACCCTCAGGCCGGTTCTTGAAATAAAAAGCATCTGATCCTAAGACGGTACCCGCGTGAATGATAACGTTGTTACCAATAATGGTATCATCATATATACTCACATTGGAATGAATAAGGCAATTATCACCTATTTTCACATTATGCCCAATGAAAACATTAGGCTGAATAAAAGTATTCTCGCCTATTTGAGCTGAATCTGATATTTTTTCTGAAGAGCTCTGGAAAGGCTTGAAATACTCCGTAAGTTTATTAAAATCGCGAAAAGGATCATCAGAGATCAATAACGCCTTTCCCTCAGGACAATCCACTTTCTTATTGATAAGAATTACTGTAGCTGCTGAATTTAATGCCTTGTCGTAATACTTTGGGTGGTCCACAAAAACTATATCCCCCTCTGTCACAACGTGGATCTCGTTCATCCCGATTATCGGAAAATTCTCATCTCCTACATAATCTGCAGAAATGATTGTTGCGATTTGCTTAAGCGTATGTTTTTGTGGAAACCTCATATTTTTTTCAGAAAAAAGAAAAGAGAAAAGAGAGAAGAGACAGGTGCGTTTAAACCTTTTCCATTCTATTTTTTCACAGTTCCGGAGTTATTATTTTATTCTTTCCTTGTAGGTTCCTTTTTCGGTTTCAATACGCACCTTGTCACCTTCATTGATAAAAAGTGGCACATTTACCTCTGCTCCTGTCTCTAATGTTGCAGGTTTAGTAGCGTTGGTAGCGGTATTTCCCTTTAACCCGGGTTCTGTGTGAGTAACTTCAAGGACCACACTTGCGGGCATTTCTACAGAAAGTGGCATACTGTCCTCTGTATTGATAAGAATGGTAACCACTTCTCCTTCTTTTAAGAGCTTTGGCATATCCAGGGCATTCTCTGTCAATCTTATTTGAGTGTAATCTTCTACATTCATAAAGTGGTAGAACTCCCCGTCGTTGTAAAGGAACTGAAATTTATGAGTCTCAACCCTCACATCTTCAATTTTATGACCAGCTGAAAAAGTGTTTTCAAGGACTTTACCAGTTGTTACACTTTTAAGTTTTGTTCTCACAAAAGCCGGCCCTTTACCCGGTTTTACGTGAAGGAATTCAATTATTTTGTAGATATCGTGATTATAACGAATGCATAATCCATTTCTAATGTCGCTTGTACTTGCCATTACTTAGTTAGTTTTAATTTGAACTGAAATATCCTTTCATAATACCCCGCTGTGAATGCTTTATGAATTCCAGGATCTCATCTCGCTCTGCCGTTGCCTGCATTTCTGCTTCAATAATTGCTACAGCCTGGGAATTATTATAATTTTTTTGATAAAGGATCCTGTAAATATCCTGGATTTCTCGAATCTTTTCTGTACTAAAGCCCCTTCTTCTTAAACCTATGGAATTAATTCCCACATAGGAAAGAGGTTCTCTTCCCGCTTTTACAAAAGGAGGAACATCTTTTCGAACGAGAGATCCTCCGGTAACAAAGGCGTGATTTCCAATACTGCAAAACTGCTGTACAGCAGCCATTCCTGCAAGAACAACGTAATCACCCACATTAATATGACCTGCAAGTGTACTATTATTGGAAAAAATGCAATTGTCTCCAACTCTGCAATCGTGGGCGATATGACAGTATGCCATGATCCAGCAATTTTTACCAATAACAGTTTTCATCCTGTCTGTTGTACCACGGTTTATGGTAACACACTCCCTGATGGTGGTATTATCCCCAATCTCTGTAGTGGTTTCCTCGTCGTTAAATTTCTTGTCCTGTGGAACGGCAGAGATCACGGCACCGGGA
>DATHWA010000089.1:0-7750 GCA_035461025.1 Gillisia sp.
GCTGATTACAGAAAGGTTTATGATGCTTTTAATACAGCAATAAACTTGCCAGAGGAATAAAAATGTCTTTTCGTACCATCCCTCCTATTGCAGGCCTTGATTAAAAATTTTAAATTGTGCATCATCATCAAATTCTACATATGGCAGAGCCGGTAATTTTTAAGTCCAGTTATTTTCTTAGAGCCCTTACCAGGGACCTTCATCCATTTACCCCTAATATCCTTGTAATAGATGAAGAGAAAATTGAATTTCGAAGGAAGAATTGGCACATGGTCTCTGAGGATACAGAGAGCCTGCATTTCAAAAATATTACTGGAGTTACAGTAGATAGTCATTTATTAGGCACTACAATTACTATCAAAAGCACGGGTAACGATCCTATTCACGTACACGGCTTTTGGAAAAAGGAGGCAAATGAGATCAAGGCAATTTGTGCAAAGTATATTAATGCCTATAATCAACGCTCATCCCCTGGTAATTTTTCAAATAGCTTTAGTGTTGCAGATGAATTATCCAAACTGAAGTCTCTCCTGGATCAGGGAGTAATTACTGCGGAAGAATTTGAACAACAAAAACGGAAAATCCTACAATAGTTTTATCGCTTTTATTGCTGAAATTTATAAAGCTGGTTTTGTCCTGTATTACAATTTTTGGCGTGACACGAGAAAGCGTCACCTCCTGTCGCCTACCATTTTATCTTTGCAAATTGGGAAAAGCATTTTCCTCCTTTCCTGTAGTTTTCTTATTTTCGGGAACTGCTGAAAAATAAAACTGAATTCATGAAGATCCTCCATACTGCCGACTGGCATATAGGTAAAAAACTGCATAAACATGACCTGGCAAGGGATTTTGACCTCTTTATAAAATGGTTGGGAAGCACCATTGAAAAAGAGAAAGTGGACGTCCTGCTCGTTTCCGGGGATGTTTTTGACCTCGCCAATCCATCTTCAGATGCCCGGCGTCAATATTACAGGGCATTGATGGAGTTACGACAGTTCAATTGCAAACTCATTCTCACAGGTGGGAACCACGACTCCCCTGCCATGCTCGATGCCCCGGCAGAGATCCTTCGGGAGTTGGATATGCACGTTGTGGGTGGACTTCCGGAAAATCTGGAGGAGGTAATTATTCCTTTAAAAAACAGGGATGGCCGGGTAGAAGTTGTTATTGCTGCCCTGCCGTATTTAAGAGATTCAGATCTGCGAAGTGCGGGAGATGGCCATACCTATGAAGACAGGCTGGAGGCTTTGAGAAGTGGTATACAACTTACATTTTCAAGAGCGGCAGAGATTTGCAAGAACAAATACCCGGGGGTACCCGCCATCGCAATGGGCCACCTCTTCGCTGCCGGGGCAGAAACATCTGAAAGTGAACGCGATATTCAAATTGGGAACCAGGCTGCATTCAATGCGCTTCAGTTTGGGGATTACTTTGATTATATCGCCCTTGGCCACATACATAAACCGCAAAAAGTCAATGCTGCAGTGCCTGCTTATTACAGCGGTTCTCCCCTGCCTCTATCCTTCAGCGAAAGGAAGGACGAGAAAAGAATACTCTTGTTAGACACAACTTCCGGGGATCTACCACGCAGCATTCCTGTACCCGTTTTCCGCAGTCTGTTAAAAATAAACGGTACCCTGGAAGACCTTCAGCAAAAATTAAAAGATCCCGGCAGTACCCGTGAGCTGGATACCCTCATTGAGGTAGAACTGCAGGAAGATAATTATGATGCCAACAAGATCTATCTACTGGATGAACTTGTCACCGGATTCAATAAACCGGGATTTGAGATCGTAAAGCACAGGGCCAGTTTTAAAAATAAAATAAGCGGCGCCGGGGAGATCTATAATAATAAACAACTGGAAGACCTTAAGCCCCGTGAGGTTTTTATGGAACTCATTGAACGCCACAAATACGATGAAACCACCTACCGGGAAATCCTGGGGGCTTTTGACGAACTGCTGGAGGGCGTGCAGCAAAAAGAAAATGCAGGTTAAGAAATGAAAATATTAAAAATAGAATTTTCCAATATAAACTCCCTTAAAGGTCCAAGCCTAATCGATTTTACGGCCGAGCCTTTTACTCATAGTTCCCTTTTTGCCATTACCGGGCCAACCGGCAGTGGAAAAAGTACTATTCTGGATGTGATATCCCTGGCGCTTTTTAACCACGTACCACGCCTGGGAAAAATAAGCAGGAATGAGATCCTGTCCAAAGGCGCTATTCTTACCCGCAATCAAAAAGAGGCTTTTGCTAAAGTTACTTATGAAAGCAAAACCGGTATCTATACTTCCCACTGGAACATTTCCACGGCCCGCACCGGAAACTTGCGGGAATATGAGATGGAGATCATCAATGAAAGCTCCGGCGCAATCCTGGATCTTAAAAAATCTGATGTTCCTGCGAAAAACGAGGAATTGATTGGGCTCAATTACAATCAATTTATAAAATCTGTGCTCCTGGCACAGGGAGAATTTGCCCAGTTCTTAAAAGCTAAAAAAGATGAACGCGGGGAACTTCTGGAAAAGATCACCGGTACCGGAATTTACAGGCAACTGGGAAAAATGGCCTGGGAAAAACATAAGCTGGTAAATGCAGAGATCCAAAAACAGCAGGATGAAATTGGAGTGATTACAAAGGACCTTCTTGAAGAGGAAAGGCTACTGGAACTTTCTGCCAGTTATAAAGAGAAGGAGGAATCCTGTAAACCTTTGGAGGAGGAGATAAGGAAACTGGAAAAAAATGTGGAACTCAAAAATACCATTGAGCAACAGCTAAGAGAGATTGATAAGATCACTTCTGAAAAAAAACGGGCAGAAGGTAACCTGAAGGAATTTATTGAAGGTTACGGACTCAAACTGCAGCAACACCAAAAAGTACAGGATTTTGCTGAAGAACTGCGGGACTGGAAACGTCTTACCCAGGATTGCGTAAACCTGGACAAGGATTTTAAAACCAGGAATACCCGTAAAGATGAAAACCTGCAACAACTAAGGGATTGTCTCCGGGATGTAAGCGGCTTCACCCAAATGGAGACCTTGCAGGAGGAGGTGGAAAAAAGGCTGGAAGAGTTTTACAATAAAGTGAGAAAAATTCAGGAGGAATTAAAATCCAAAGGTTTGGAGTTCAAGAGTCTTCAGCAAATTTTCAGAACAGAGACCAGGGAGCTGGCTTGTGAATTAAATGATAAGGAACCTGCCAGTACTAAGAAAGAGCTGGAAGAAATTAAAACAGCTTCAGAAGAAAAAATAAACCTGCTCCTCCCCCAACTCTCCGGGTTGGACCTGCAGGAAACAGGAAGAGAAAAGATCAGAATTAAAAAGGATCTTAATCTGGCAAGAGAAGCGGTAAGCCTGCAGGAAAAAATCGATAATATCACTGCAGAGCTAGACAGGTTAAATGCTGAAGAAAAAAAACTCCTTCCGCTGGTTAAGAAACTACCATTGGAAATCAAGGAAGCTGAAGAAAAAGTAAGAAGCTGCCGTGACAGGGTCGAAATTATAAGTCTGAAAAAACAGAATGAATTATTGCTGAAAGATCTGGAAGAACATCGGTCTCACCTTAAAGACGGAGAACCCTGCCCTCTATGCGGCGCTACTCATCATCCCTTTGCTGAAGGCCTTCCAACGAAAAGTGACAGGCTGGACGAGGAATTAAAAGAGGCTGAGCAGGAATTCCATTTATGGAATGGAAAGTTGAGCGAAAATAAGACAACGCTCAATCTCCACACCACCTCCCTCCAGGAGATAAACAGGCAGCAGGAAAGTAAGCAGCAAGAACTCGAAAGGCAAAAAAACTCTATTTCTGAAAATTACAGCCACCTGCAGATTGGAGAGGAAACAAACTGGAAGAACATTTGTGAAAATCTGGATAGCACCCTGGAAAGTCTGGAGAGTTATGAAAAGGAAAAGCGAAGTTTACAATGTGTAGAAACCGGTCTTCCGCTTATAAAGGACATGTTACAAATAAGTGCAGATGGCAAGGATTTAAGAGTTCGCCTGGAATCGATTTATAGCGGTAAAGACATTAATGCCGATTCTCAAAGGCTGCAAACCAGGTGGACAAGGCTAACAGAACTTAATAAAGCCATCGCTACTGAGATTGGGGAACTTGAAAAGAAAATAGAGATCGCCGGCACTCAACTGCGCTCTCTTGAAAACAAACTCACCAGTCTGGTCAAGGAAAAAGGCTTTGAAAATATTTCGCTGGCAGGAGAAGCCCTTCTGCCGGATCCTGAATACCATAAACTGTATTCGGAAAGGGAGAAAATAGGCAAAGACATTAGCAAAAATTCCCAGGCCCTGGAATTGCTTAGCTCCCAACTGGAACGATCCCGGGCAGGGGATGTACAAGATACCAGGGAAGCACTTAGCCTGAGACAGCATGAGAGCAAAGGTAAACTTGACACCCTGCGTGCGGAATGCCAACACCTTAACAGGCTACTCGTTAACGATAAGGAGAACAGGGAGAAGATCCATAAATTAAAAACAGAAATCTCCGGTAAGGAAAAAGAGATTAAGCGCTGGCGTTTGCTCAATGAGCTCATTGGAGATTCCAACGGTAAAAAGTTCAACGACTTTGCCCAGGACCTAAGTCTGAGTCAGTTACTCCATCTTGCCAATATCAGGTTGCGAGACCTTAGTGACCGCTACCTTCTTGACAAACCGGAAGAAGATGAAGATGATGGGCTGGTAGCCATTGATGAACACATGGGCGGGCAGCGAAGATCTGTAAAGACCCTTTCCGGCGGGGAAACCTTTCTTCTTAGCCTTTCCATGGCACTGGCGCTTAGTGACCTGGCATCAAGAAATGTAGAGATTAACAGCCTTTTTATCGATGAAGGCTTTGGGACCCTGGACCCTGAAACTCTTGACCAAACCCTGGACACCCTCGAAAAATTACAGGCAGAATCCTCCAAGACCATCGGGATCATAAGCCATGTGGATTCCCTCAAAGAGCGCATCGCCACGCAAATCCAGCTTACAAGAAATGGGCAGGGATATAGTAGTTTGTCGATAAAGTAGTATTGAGAAGTTAGTATTGAGAAGTTAGTATTGAGAAGTTAGTATTGAGAATTGAGATAAAAAAGAGTCTAGAGTCTAGAGTCTAGAAACTAGACTTGGTTTGTGCTAAACTGTAAATTTTTATTTCGAGGAATATTCGCTAACCCTTTAAAAAACATTCGTGCATTCGTAGCTTATAACTACATACTTAGATTCTAATTAGCCAGGTTTAACCACAGAGTTAAAAGGAGTTGAAAAAAGGAGTTTCACGGAGTTTTTTTTAAAATGAAAACTCCTGGGGAAAGAGTCTGTTCATCAAAAACCCTGGACCCCGAATGTCGATAGAGTAGTATTGAGAAGTTAGTATTGAGGAAAAAGAGTCTGGAGTCTAGAGTATAGAGTCTGGACTCGTTTGTACTTGACTGAAATATTTTAGTTTTTCGAGGAAACTCTATCTACTTTTTTTGACACGCGGAACTCTGTTATAAAAAAACATTCGTGCATTCGTGGCTAATAACCACCCATTCAGTATCTAATTAGCCCGGTTTAACCACAGAGTTTAAAATGAGTTTAAAAAGGAGTTTCACGGAGTTTTTTTTAAATGTATAATACGGGGTGAAAGAAGCTGTACATCAACAACATTCGTGCATTAGTAACTAAAATGAACTCCGGGTCCTCCGTGCAGAACTCCGTGAAACTCTGTGGTTAAACATCCCATATCCTCGAGAAAATGGTGAATAGTCTCGCAACACAATCCAACAACAAACAACAAACAACAAACAATAAACACCAAACGCTACAGGCGAGTCTAACAGCGCAGCGGTCTTTTTCCAAGTTGTTAACTGTTTACTAAGCCCTTTGGAAGGAATCACAAGTAGTGGTAAATTAGGGACTTATCTTATTAACCATCAAAAAATATATTATGAAAAAGACTATGAGTACGAATTTTAAAAGCTTTCTGTTATGTTTCTTCTGCACGGGAATATTCTTTGCCCAAAAGCCCACGGTAGAAAGAGACCAGGGAGCTATCACGATAGAAACAATTGCAGAGGATCTGGAACATCCCTGGGCCCTTGCTTTCCTGCCGGATGACCGGTTGCTTATAACAGAACGTGCGGGTACCCTTCGGGTTATGGATACTGCCAATAACGTTTCAGAACCCATACAGGGTGTACCTGAAGTGTTTGCACATGGCCAGGGAGGGATGCTGGATGTGGCACTGGACCCGGATTTTGAACAGAATAACTACATCTATCTCACCTATGCAGAGCCGGGAGCCGACAGTACCGCGACAACTGCCCTGGGTAGAGGGGTATTTAAGAACGATCGTTTGGAGGATTTTGAAGTAATCTTCAGGATGGAACCTGTGATTGAAGGTGATAAACATTTTGGAGGACGTATTGTATTTACAGATGAGGGTCATATACTTTTAACCCTGGCTGAAAGGTTTCAGTTTGATCCTGCTCAGGACAACACCAACCATATGGGAACTATTGTACGTATAAACAGGGATGGTACTGTACCGGATGATAATCCCTTTGTAAATGATTCCAATTCAAGAAAAGAGATTTGGTCTTATGGCCACAGAAATATTGAAAGTGCGGCAATAGATCCAAAAACGGGAAACCTGTGGGTTGCCGAAATGGGCCCTATGGGTGGTGATGAATTCAATCTTGCCCAGGAAGGAAAAAATTATGGCTGGCCAATTGTAAGTTGGGGAAGAAACTATGATGGATCACAAATTCCGGATCATGATACCAGACCAGAATTTGAAGATGCCGTGATCGTATGGACCCCTACCATCTCCCCTTCCGGAATGATCTTTTATGATGGGGAAATGTATCCGGAATGGCAGGATCACGCAATTATTGGCGGACTAACCAGCAGCGGGATCGTTATTGTAAAAGTTGATGGGGAACAGGCAGAGGAAATTGAAAGAGTTCCGGTAGCTGAGCGAGTTAGAGATGTAGCTCTCGCCCGTGATGGTTCTATTTTCCTTGTAACCGATCACGAAAATGGAAAAGTTCTAAGGTTGAATAAAATGGAATAAATAGATAATTTTACATTACCGAAGGGATATGTTTACGACATATCCCTTTTTTCATTTAATAGAGTTTTTAATTTTCTGCTGTGGAAATTTTCCCCAGAAGTATGTAAAAATTGCCCAATTGTTGTGAAAAGAGGGAAAAATTGGACCATCCCCGAGAAAATAAAAATCTAATGATTAATTAGAGTATCAAGGGTTTTAATTCGTACTTTAAGGTTACAGAGTAATTGAAAATGAATTAGTTAAAATTTTTAAAGAAAAAAACATACACTAATTAAAAATACTAAAGAAACAAAAAGAAGTTTTAAAGCCTGGCAGAATGACTATTTTGGCACACAGTTATGGTTATTTTCCAGCTTGGAACAATCATTGCTCATACCGAAGCGATTTACAGGGCCTCCTGTTTTTAACCCCCATGGCCCTAAAATTAAGATATATGGTAAAACGTGTACAAATCATACCCCTATTTATAAGCATATTTTTTCTTAGCCATTATTATGGCCATTCTCAACAAATAATTCAGTTCGACAGCATCTATACTCCTGCACCGGATTTACAAGGTAACGCACGGTTTGAATATTATGAAGATAAAGAAGGGCGTAAAATTAAGCACGGTGAATTCTCTTTTATCAGGGAAGAAAGATCTTCTGAAAACCAAAATGCTGCATTATATACATCATGGAAGGGGCAATATAATGAA
>DATHWA010000090.1:0-3192 GCA_035461025.1 Gillisia sp.
TGTGAAACTGCTAACGCGATCAATGATTTCTCCCTCGCGCTTAAAGCTCCTTCCTCAAAAACCTTTCCGTAATAATCAAAGAATTTACTGCCCAATTCCTCATTCCATTCGGTTATATCCCCGAACTTCCTCAAGTCGGCAGGATCGTAATATGTTTTGCTCATAATGCTGATTCTAATTTTTTGTCTAAAATATCGGAATTTAATTACAAGGGCAAGGGAATGGCGAAGTTAGGAGTTAGGAGTTTGTTGTCAGTTGTCGGTTATCAGTTGTCGGTTATCGGTTATCGGTTGTCGGTTGAAAAAAGTTGTAGGTTGTAGGTTGAAGGTTGAAAAAAAGTGGAAAGTGGAGAGTGGAAAGAGGATAGTCAGAACGTGTTAATAAGGGACAGCTTCGCTGTTCCTGTGAACAGCTTACGGAGGATAAAATCTAGATTAATTGACGGGCAACTCCGTGAAACTCATTTTTTAACACCGCGAACTCCGTGGTTAAATACGATTAGTATCGAAAAAAGGCAAACTTTGGTCGCCTGGAAAATCCAACCCCAAACAACAAACCCTAAACACCAAACACCCTGGCATCCGCGTAATCCCTTTCCCTAGAAGTCGAGGAAACCGGAGAACGCTGCAATGATCACCAATACGATTATAATTCCCACTACAATCGCCAGCATCTTGATATTCGGCTTGTTGCGTTCAACTTCTGTGGACTGATTTCTGGAGTGCTCCTTGTCGTGCGGAGTTGGGACCGGGGATGATTTATCGCTTTCTTTACTCATAATAGCTGGTTGTTGGTTAATTCAACAAGTTATTCAAAATTCAGCTAACAGGAAAGCAAAGACTACGTGAAAGATTTGTTATAATTTGCAAGGAGTAAAGAAGAAAAAATAGATATTTAATTTCATTTTTGCTCCAGGAGGGAGTCTGGATCGCTTTGCTTCTGGAATCTAGAGCCTAGACCAAACTATTTCAAACTGTAAAAAGTGAATTCAGAACTATGTTGCTTGAGTAATTCTCTAAAATAAAAATTTCGGAAATTTTTCCTCTTTTAATCGGACAACCAGGGTGAGGTATTAAAATTTACTCTTTCTCTTCCGAAGGGTTTTCATGATCTTCCGCATTAAAAAGACGGTGACTCCAATGATAAGGAGAACTTCGAGGCCCAGTAAGATGTAGAAGATTGTCATAGCTTTGAGTATTAATTAGGGAGAAAACCATCATAGCTACCTCAGGAATTAAGAATGTAAATATCAGGCATTTAAACTGTTTGCATTACCGTATAACGAATTTATATTACGGTTAATCATAGAGTAAGATCCTTTAAGCAAGAGTTATTTTAATTCTGGAAACAAACTCTATTCAAGCGCTACATTCCAAAAAAACCAAATTCCAGGCACCAAATTCCAAATTCCAAATCATTGTTGTCCGATTAAATAAAGTAATATCTTTTTTAACCCTTTCTATATATAGGTAGAGGGCATATCAACCTCGACCAGAGGGTGGTTTTGACTGTAAAAAGTTCAGGGAATTTCAATTTATGCAAAGGAATTTAAGTGACTGTTTTCCAGCTACTCAGATTTTAGTCTAGGTTCTAGATTCCAGTAGAATACGAAGCGGTCTAGACTCTTTCACCGAACAGCAATGATCTAAAACTTTCCATTCCCTGAATGATATTTTATATTATTTGAACAATAAGCAGCACAGGAAAAAAACATTTGTAATTATCTTTATATCAGAGAAAATCACATAAAAATATTGTGGTTTACAGGAGTTAAGATGGTTATGCCTGCCATTGATAGTAATTGAATATAACAAATTACCGCCAATCCTTTTTTTACTCCTTTCCATTTATTTTCTATTGAGTTATGGCCATTTGCATTGCTATTTTCAGGCAATTTATCCTCCCAATTATCCTATTCGTATAACCTTTAACACCACAAATCATGAAAACTATTTTATTTTTAATGCTGGCTGGATTAATTTCCACCGCACAGGCCCAGAAGCCTATCCAACTGGATGAAGCTTTAGTTATCGCTCCCAATGTTCAGGAAATCCTTTTTGACAATGCAGGTCTTTACCTGGTTGTAAAGGAAAACCGCGTAGCAGAATTTGCAAGTAATCCAATTAAATTCGCCAAAGCTAATTTCGATATTCAGGAGTATATGAAATTTACCAAAGACAAGAAATTTGATACTTACCTGGTAAGTTTTAAAAGTCCTGCAGGCCAACTCGATCTGGATTTTGATAAGCGAGGAAACCTTCGGAAAAACAATCAGTACTTTTATAATGTACAGTTACCACCGGATATTGAAAGGACTCTGCAAAAAGAGCACAATGGCTGGACGATGGTAAAAAGTAAATACACCTCCAAGGGTGTGGGCGAATTTACAGATGTTGCTTTTTACAAGGTGAAACTACAAAACGGCAAACAAACCCGCAGGGTTAAACTGGTTCCCGAATCAAAAATTGGCGTGGCTTTATTAAAAGAAAAATAATAAAATTTGCCATTGACCATAGAGCAAAAGAGGATTCTTTAACAGATTCCTCTTTTCTATTTATTACAGTGAAAACAACTTAAAAATACTTTTTAGCTGCTTCTAAATTTCGGAACTTAGCATTTATCATTCTGATCGAACTTGCTGCTCCATTGGAAAGGCAAAAAATTAGAAGGTGCTTTATAGGATTAAAAAGAAATTATCCTGCAATTTATTAATCACATCAAACTCCTGCTGAATTTTTAGAAATCTACCGGGAATTATTTACTTATGAGCTATTTAGAAACTACTAGAAATGTTTATCGCAATGCAGCCCTTACCCCAGATGTGGGACTTTGTTGTACCACCAATCCAATATGGGAATTACCGGGGCTAAAGATCCCGAAGATCATGCAGGAGATGAATTATGGTTGTGGTAGTACAGTTCACGCCAGGGACCTTGGCAACAATCCCAGGATCCTATATGTAGGAGCAGGAGGAGGCATGGAACTGCTGCAATTCGCCTATTTCTCCCGGCAACAGGGAGGCGTCATAGGTGTAGATGTAGTGAAGGAAATGCTCGAAGCATCCCGAAAAAATTTTAAGGAAGCTGAAGAAGTCAACCCCTGGTTTGAGTCAAATTACGTGGATCTTAGACTTGGAGACGCCCTAAACCTTCCGGTAGAGGACAATAGCATTGACGTGGCAGCACAAAACTG
>DATHWA010000091.1:0-11738 GCA_035461025.1 Gillisia sp.
AATATCCTAATGGCAACAGATGCGTTAGAATCTATGAACCAAAAGCTACACGAAGGAAACAATTTTTATCTAAGTATAAGTACCGAAAGCGAAACAGAGGCAGAAGAGATTTTCACCGCCCTGGCACAGGATGGTAAAATAGAGATGGAATTACAAAAAACATTTTGGGGTGCTTATTTTGAAATGTTGAAGGATAAATTTGGGGTGCAGTGGATGGTAGATCACAGCAGTGAAAAATTCAAATTAGTTTAGGTTCCAATAATGCTTGAACAGTTTTAAAAGGTTGGAGAAATAAAAAATTAAATATTTAGATTTTACAATATTTATATACTAACCCCAGGTGAAGTGCCGACTAAATTGGTAAGTCTGGACAAATTTTTTTACTATTTGAAATCATTGTTGTCCGATTAAAATACGAAAAATCTTCCTTAAGTCCTTCTGTATATAGTCGGAGGCCAATTGAACCACACCCATTGGGTGGTTTTTGGTATTAAATAGTTTAGAAAATTTACAAGTTTTGCAGCAGAGGCTAAATGAATCTTTTTCAAGCATTAAGAATTTAGTCTGGATTCTAGAAGCTTTTAGCGATCCTGACCCTTTCCCAGGAAACCAATGATTTTAAATTGCGAATTTATTTGTATTATTTCCGGTCATAATAAATTTAAAAAAACCACTTCAAAAAAAACTTCAGCAGGTATCAAAATATTTCAGAAAATAGATGAAAGCGGGAAATTGGTGTTGTTTTTGATATATTCGCGATAATACGCGAACACTTAGTACAGATCAATGAAAAAAACTCTTCTACTTTCTGCTTTAATTTGTTTTGGCTTCCAGGGCTTCTCTCAGGAATTGCCCTCCTCAACAAGAAAACCTGTATTTGAAAGATCTGTTCCTGTAGGGTCTTCTTTGCCTTCTGTTCTATTAAGGGAGGAACCAAAGGAAGATTACAAATTAAAAGATGATCCCACTAAACCTAAGCCGTTGGAAATGATGACCAAAAAAGAATTGCTTAGCGCAGGGGATTTTCTCGAGCGTAAGTGGGCAGAGGACAATAAAGCAAAAGCGGAATACGGAGAGGGGCAAAATTTGGGAAGTTTTATAACAAAGGGCACCTTTGTGGAACTTTATGCCAGGGATCATCAATATGTTGACGGAGATAGGATAAGAGTATATGTCAACGGGAAAATTGTGCTGAATGACTTAACCCTTGGTGCCAATTTTACTCCTGTAATGGTGGTTCTCAAAAATGGCTTCAATACTATAGAGATTGAAGCCTTAAACCAGGGATCCTCAGGGCCTAATACCGCTGCCTTCAAGGTGTTTGATGAACAGGGTAAACTTGTCACCTCGAATGAATGGAATCTCCTTACCGGGGCAAGGGCCAGTATGATCGTTGTAAAAAATTAATCCTGGAGGTATACTTTGCTTTTATGGGACAAGAAGGTGGCCTCTGGTAAAGGTTATAGAACTTAATAATTAAAATATAATAACCCTCATCCTTCCTAAAAAGGGGGATTCAGACTTTTTATTATTTATTGAAATTCCCGCCTCTCATTTTTCTTATTTGAATTCCTCTTTATTTAATGTTACCAGTGGAATCCAAAATTTTGCCGGGTGAATTAGAATGTTCACTCCTAACACACTTCCAATTCATAAAAAAACTTCACTTTTCTATCCCCGGGAATTTCTTCCATGTACTATACGCCATAAATTTTTAATTTACTGAAGGAAATGAAGCGAAGGAAATGCACCAATCATTAAAATTAACAGGCTCTTAAGGATTAAAAGGATAAGAAAAGTATAATTTTATGTTAACAGCAAACTACATAAAAATGGATAAAGTACTTATTGCGATAGATTATAATCCCAACTCCCAGGAAGTAGCAGAAAAAGGATACGCCCTGGCCAAAAAAATGGGGGCAGAGGTTTGCCTCATTCACGTAATGGCTCAGGTAGCCCATTATGGAATGAAATATCCCACTTTTATGGGATATGAGGGTTATGATGCAGGATCTGTAGACATTAATGTAGCCAATGAAATGCGGGAAGTAACAAAGACATACCTGGAGACCGCAGCCAAACATTTAAATGACCCCGGTATTACTACCCATCTTACAGAAGGTGATGCTGCCAGAGGTATACTTAATTATGCAGACCAGTGGAATGCCGACCTAATTGTCTTAGGTACACATAGCCATTCAGTTTTGGAAAAATTATTTATGGGAACAGTGGCCTCAAAGATCCTTGAGAAAACGAAAATTCCGGTGTATGTTGTACCGGTGAAGAAAAATGATAAGGAATAAAAAACCCTGTACGAATACAGGGCTTTTCTATCAATAACGTAAGGTAATTAATCTTTTCGATCTGCAAGATCTTCCAGTGTCTTCACACTTGCTATCGTCTCATTGATCTCCTTCAAATGTCGTTGTAACACCTGTGAAATTTCCGGCCGTAAGAATTTATTATCAAGCTTCTCTTCGTATTCTTTTCGGCTTGCTTTTTCTCCGCGAAGGCATTCTTCAAGTACGGCTTCATCTTTATTACTGCTTAATGCAGTTTTTATATCCATCCAGGTTCTGTGAAGATCCCCTTTAGTACTTCCTTTTTCCTTTGGCTCCTCATTTAAGGAACGAATCAAAGCATCCAATTCTGTTACAAACCTGTTCTTTTGTAAAGCCTGGGTCTTAAGAAAATGCTTTAGGTCGCCATCCTTGGTATCTTCCATGGCATTTTTAAAACCTTTTTCTGCATCATAGTTCTTTTCCAGTAATGCCTGGAGGTCATTTACCAGCTCTTTATGGCTTTCTTCTCTTGCTGCTTCTCTTGTAGTTTTCATAATTATAAAATTCTTTATTCTTAAAGATACTATGTGAATAGGGCAGCAGCAATGATATTAAATAAATATTCAGAAGGGTTTAACAAGATTGTTAAGATGATCAATAGAAAAGAATTGTGATATAGCGATGAGGTATAAAAGAAAAAGCCCTCCCTGGGTGGGGAAAGGCTATAGACAGGTGCAAAGCTCTATAAAGTTTTAGTAGGGATAACCTGAGTTACGCTTGCTTTCAATTCTTCAAGCTGCTTTTTTAGTATCTCGGAGATCCTGGGGGGAATTTTTTCATTTTTCAGTTTTTCTTCATATTCCTTTATGGTAGCCTTTTGTCCGCGTTTGGTTTCAGTTACAATTGTTTGATCATCATTGCCACTTACCGCAAGTATAATGTCCATCCAGATACGGTGAAATCTTCCTACAGCACTTCCTTCTTCCATTGGAGTGGCGTTCAGGGAATGAATGATCCTGTCCAGTTCTGTAGCAAACCTGTGGTGACGTAATGCCTCCTTTTTAAAATAATCTTTAAGGGGTTGACTTTTTGCTTCTTTAAAGGCTTTTCTTATCCCTTTATCGGCATCATAATTTTTCACCAACAACTGTTGTAGATTCTGTACCAGCCTGTCATGGCTTTCTTCTTTGGCTAATTCTCTTGTTGTTTTCATAATGTAGTGATTTAGAGTTGATACCTTTTACAAAAATACGGAAAACAGTAATTTAGAAAACTGATTTCCATCAGTTTAACGTGACTATTTGTTCTTTTCATAACTATATTTTTGGCATCGGAAAACGGTGATTGTCATGCAGATATACTAATCCTTCAGGAGGAAAATTCATAAATTACGCTTAATATTATAGCCTATATTTGCGCGCTTAATAAAATTTGATGAAAACCGAAATTGATAATGTGGCAGGGAATCTTAATCCCGAGGAAATTGATGCCTGTATAGCCGTTCTTGAACAATTGCTTGTGGAACCCGAAATGGTTTTTGAGCTGCCGGAAGAAAGGAGGATCGCTCTTTTAAAAGCTGCAGGAAAACTTAGCCGACCTAACAGAGAGGAATTTGAAAAGAGGAAAAAGGATTCCAAAAAGGCTTCTAAGCGTAAGTTGACAGAGAGAGATAAACATGCACGAAAGGAAACCGGGATACGTAGCGCAAGGGAAGCAGCAATATTTACAGCACCAAAATTACTGGCTCCGGCCGCGCTGCAGGAGAAGGATGAGAAGGTACTTAATTCCCCACGTAATTGTTATGTGTGCAAAACAGAATTTACACGACTGCATCATTTTTATGATACTATGTGCACTTCCTGCGGGGATTTCAATTATTTGAAAAGATTTCAAACAACAGATCTTACCGGGCAGGTTGCAGTAGTGACCGGGTCCAGATTAAAAATAGGATATCACATTACCCTAATGCTCTTAAGGGCAGGAGCCACCGTTGTTGCCACTACCAGGTTTCCGGTAGACTCCGCCGCGCGTTACGCAAAGGAAGATGATTTTCACTCCTGGAGCCATCGCCTTAATATCCACGGGCTGGACCTGCGGCATATTCCAAGTGTGGAGATCTTTTGTAATTACATTTCCCAGAAATATGATCGTCTGGATATTCTTATCAATAATGCGGCACAAACGGTAAGACGTCCTGCAGGATTTTATTCGCATCTTATGCAGCAGGAAGAAATGCCTTTTAGCGCCTTATCGCCAAAAGTTAAGAGTTTACTGGAGGACCATCAAAACTGCCTGGGGGAATTAAAAGCTTTTACTTCTGAAGGATTTTCCAACCGCAACAATGCTCTCCCTGTTACCTGGCATGGACCTGAACCGGGGATAGGCCTACGGGAATCGGCCAGATTATCCCAGATCCCTTACAGCTTTGACAAATCCCTGAGTGCAACTGAAGTTTTTCCCGAAGGTAAGCTGGATGCAGATTTGCAACAGGTGGATCTTAGAAAGACCAACAGTTGGAGATTGAAACTGGGAGAAATTGAGACAACAGAAATGGTTGAGGTACAGCTGGTAAACTCCATTGCTCCGTTCGTTCTATGCAATCGACTGGCAGAACTTATGAAAAAAGAAAACACGGGGATGAAGCACATCATCAACGTTTCTGCTATGGAAGGAAAGTTTCATCGATTCAAAAAGGAAGACAGGCATCCACATACCAATATGGCAAAGGCGGCCCTTAATATGCTCACCCACACCGCTGCTGCCACCCTGGCAAAAGACGGAATATATATGAATGCGGTAGATACCGGCTGGGTTACAGATGAAGACCCCGCAGAACTTTCAAAGCGAAAGGTCGAAGTTCACGATTTCCAGCCCCCGCTGGATATAGTCGATGGTGCCGCAAGGGTAATGGATCCTTTGTTTGACGGCATCAATACCGGAAAACACTGGTGCGGGAAATTTTTGAAAGATTATATGCCTATAGATTGGTAGGTTTTGTTAAGAGTTAGGAGTTATGCGTTAGGGGTTATGAGTTATGCGTTAGGGGTTATGCGTTAGGGGTTATGTTTTTATAAGTTAGGAGTTAGGAGAAGCAACAAACATATGTGGAAAGTTGAAAGTTTGGGAGGAATACATAATTTCATTCGATCCTAAAACAAGTTGCCATGGACCTATTATCTAAGTAATAAATTTCGGTGTCGAGTCTAATTCCATTTCAAAAGGCCTTGTTCCTTTTTTGCATCGCCCAAAAAAGAACCAAAAAAGTCTAGACTTACGAAAGCTTCTTTAAATTTTTCATTCGGTGGCTAAATTTTAGGAACTCGCGGGAATATAAATTCTGATGAAAACAATCCGTTTGGCTCAAACAGCCTAAAATTCTTGACGCTCCGCTCATTTCAAATTTAACAATAACCTTTCGTAGGCCGAAAAATACCATAAAACGAATATTGACTCGCATTGATGATTTTCTTATGTCATCACCTCACGCTAATAAAATTTTTTATCGGGGTCTCAGGATGACAACAAGGAGCGTTATAAGAACAAAATATAACGAAAACGGTTAACGGTAAACGGAAAACCGAAAATACAAAAACCATTCGTGCATTTATGGCTTTTAAAATTCCAGGAACAGATCTGTAAGGGATTTAAGAGATCCTGCGATACTCTTCCAATATTCCATAACTTTACAAAATGTCCAAAACTATAAAAGATCAGGAAGCAATTCTCAAAAAATTGGGAATTGAAAAGCTTAACCCAATGCAGGAGTCTGCTCACGAGGCCATCACAAAAAACCCTGCTGTAATTTTGCTTTCTCCTACAGGCTCGGGAAAGACCCTGGCGTTTCTGCTACCAATTATTGAACAAATTTCTACTGAAGAAGTTGGAGTTCAGGTGCTTATCCTCGTGCCTTCCAGGGAACTTGCCATACAAATTGAACAAGTTACAAGGGAAATGGGCTCGGGCTATAAATCCAATGCGGTATACGGGGGCAGGGCATTTTCAAAAGACAGGGATGAACTTAGCCATCCCCCTGCCATCCTCATTGGCACCCCGGGTAGGGTTGCAGATCATTTAAGGAGAGGAACTTTTAACGTGGAAAACATACGCACCCTGGTTCTTGATGAATTTGATAAATCTCTCGAAGTAGGATTTGAAGAAGAAATGAAAGAGATCATCCTTTCATTACCTAATCTCGAAAAAAGGATCCTTACCTCTGCCACCAGTGGTATAAGAATACCTGCCTTTGCAGGTGTTAAAGAACCAGTGCAGATTGATTTTTTAGGAGAGGATCTTCCGGATATTTCAATTAAGATCGTTGCCGCAAATGGTAATAATGAAACAGAGGTCTTATCCCGGCTTCTGAGAGAAAAACAGGGGCAACGGGGAATTGTGTTTTGTAATTTTAGGGACAGTATACAGGAAGTGAGTGATAAGCTTGATAAGGCCGGCATAAGTCACGGAGTATTTCAGGGGGGCATGGAGCAAAAGGACCGGGAAAGATCACTTATAAAGTTTAGGAATGGTACTTATAATATACTTTTGGCTACAGACCTGGCTGCAAGAGGGATTGATGTGCCGGAACTGGATTTCATTGTTCATTATGAACTTCCGTTCAAGGCAGAGGAATTTACTCATAGAAACGGGCGAACAGCCAGAATGCAAAAGTCCGGAATAGCCTATGTGATAAAAGGGGAGAACAAGAGGTTACCTGAATTCATCAATGGCACTCTTCATACACAGGGTAAGGTTGCATCTTTTGAAGAACTTCCTGATGAACAACTTTGGAAAACTCTATTTATATCAGGAGGAAGAAAAGACAAGATATCTAAAGGGGACATTGCCGGATTGTTTCTAAAACAGGGAGGACTTAAAAAGGAAGAACTTGGGAATATAGAATTGAAACAAGACTGCGCGTTTGTTTCTGTTCCGCATAGAAAGGCAGGAAAACTCGTAGAAGCTCTCAACAATACGAGGCTTAAGAAAAAGAAGGTTAGGATCTATCCCATTTAAATGAATCTCAACAAATGAAAACAGAACAGCCAAATAATCCGTTGCACGGGGTAAAATTATCAGAGATCCTGGAATTTCTTGTTGAGAAATATGGCTGGGAGGAACTTGGAAAAGAGATCAACATTAGATGTTTTACCCACGATCCTTCAGTCAAATCAAGTTTAAAATTCCTGAGAAAAACACCCTGGGCAAGGGAGAAAGTGGAAAGCTTATACTTGCAAAGTTTGTAGAGCAATCCTTAAGGAGGGGTTAAAAAATTGGTTTCCAGCCTATGGTTGTGTAAATTAAAGCAACCTTAAAATTTATACAATGTTACAAAAACTTGATCTGGGATCTAATAAAGTAGTAGCCTTTCGCTGGGAGGGAGATTTTACGTTACAGGCCTTTGAGCAGGCAATGGACAAATTCCTTCCCGAGCTAAAGTCAAGGGATAGGATGAATGTCTACCTGGAAGTTGCAAGTATTGGAAAATTTGAAGCTGCGGCAGTTTGGGAAGATATCAAATTTGGCTTCAAGAATATGAAAGAGCTTAGAGACAAGATAGACAAGATCGCGTTAGTAACAGACGAAGGCTGGGTAAGGACCCTGGCAAATACGACTTACAAATTTATCCCCGGGATAAAACTTGAAACCTATGCTTTCCAGGACCTGAAGGAAGCCCGAACATTTGTTCAAAGCTAAATTCTTTATTGTAATCTTGCTTCATTTACTTATATTCATCCCCAACTATTTCTCATCACATTCATGGCGGCAAATTTTAAAGTACTTAACAGGCATCTGGATGAAATGGAAGAATATATTCCATTCATCAAAACCCGGGATCTAAATGTATCCAGGGTAGATATTGGATGGCACCTGGACCATAGTCTTAAAGTGATCAATGGGGTTTTTAGTACTCTTAAGGAATCTGATCCTGAAAGGTATCGGCCGAAATTCAGTTTTTCGAGGATTGTTGTTTTTACATTGGGCAGATTCCCAAGGGGGAAGGCGAAAGCCCCGAAGGAGGTAATGCCCGGAACGGAGGTAGACCAAAAAGACCTCATTGCCAGGCTGGAGGAGGCAAGGGAGAATTTTAGGAGCTTTGATTCCCTTCACAAGAACAATTATTTTAAACATCCCTACTTTCACCACCTGAATAAAAAGGGTGCCAAAAGACTTATGGAAGTGCATACCAGGCATCACCTTAAGATCATCCGGGATATCCTGCGATAGTTCTATCGAAAATCACCTAAATCGTACTCTCTTAGTCCGAAATATTTTGTCTTTACTTTATATGTCCAGGGAGCAGACTTGTTCCTTGGCCCTTTAGTATATATAACGGCCATCAACAGCAGCCGGTAAAAGATATTTTTCCAGGGTTGCTCTCCATAAAAAAACGAAGTCAATAAATTTTTAATTTTCAATAAGTTGCCGGTCAGAAATGCGTAATTGAACCTATTCAAAAAGGAAAGAAAAGTCCCTAACTTTTAAAGTTATTAATTTTAAATTTTAGAGATATGAGAGCTGGAAATGATGTAAGGAAGATTGAAATCGCTTTGATATTCTTTCTTTTTATGACAGTACCTGGATTATTGGCCCAGGATGTGGTCCAACAAGATCAGGCCATAGTTAAGACTCACAATGATACGGAGATGGAATGGGGACCATGCCCTGATTTTATGCCGGAAGGATGCAACATCGCGGTATTACACGGAGATCCTGCCAGGAAGAATTCTGATATTTTTTTCAGGATACCGGAGAACGCGATGGTACCAAACCATACCCACACCTCTGCAGAACGTATGGTTCTTGTTGCCGGGGAAATGCAGGTAACTTATGAAGGAGAAGACATGCAAACCTTAAAAGTGGGATCTTATGCCTACGGCCCCGCAAAAAAACCTCACACTGCCAGGTGTGTCCAGGGCCCATGTGTGTTGTTCATCGCTTTTGAGGAACCCGTGGATGCAATAGCAGTTGAGGAAAAAAATTAATTTATTTTTTTAAATTTTCTTACCGGGTGAAGTTTTATACTTTCTTCATCCGGATTTATTTTTCTTTGCCAATGATCTGCAATTAATACGTCTGAGGCTTAAATATTTATGCGTTTATTCATTTTAAAGACTTACTTTCGCGCCTCGTAAAAAAATATAGATGAAGCGTATTAATGAATACAAGAAACTCTTTAATGTAGACAAAGAGATTGATCTTAAAGAATTAAAGACCTCCTACAGGAATCTTGTTAAAGAATGGCACCCGGATAAATTTCAGGAAACAGATGAGCTGCACGCAGAGGCAGAGATCAAAAGTAAACAAATCATAGATGGTTATCATTTTTTGGTAAGCATTGCACCAGCAACCAAAGCGGCCAACCTGGAAGAGTATAATATTACCCTGGCAGAAGCTGCAATTGCAGATCTACAGCATAAAGGAAATGTACTGGAGGTATCTTTTACCAACGGGACTACTTATGAATATTTTGGCGTGAATAAGCCTCTTTTTATCAAATTATTGCAGGCAGACAGGCAATTTAGGTTTGCTAAGAGAAATATTTTTAACTCCTTTTTGTATAGAAAATCCAAAAAGGATATGGAATTGCAACCGGCATAAATGCTGGTATAATCAGGAAAACCCTGATCAACAGGTATTACATTTAACATTTTAAAATAAGCTTAAGAAATGAAATTTAGAAAATTAAATTCTATAGCTTATCTTTACCAAAATTAAAAAACAACCAGAATAATTTTATGGCTAAATCGCAACAAACATTTAATAAAATAGAAAAGGAAAAGCAGCGCGCTAAAAAGCGTGAAGAAAAGCAAAAGAAAAAAGATGAGCGTAAAGCTAATCCTAAAGGCAGCGATTTTGATATAGCCTATGTTGATGAATTTGGGAATTTAACTGATACCCCGCCAGATCCTTCCAGAAAGATAGAAGTAGATGCAGATGATATCGTTCTTGGAGTTCCTAAGAAAGAAGAAGGAGACCAGGAGGATACTAAAAAGGATAAAGAAGGAAAAGTTTCGTTTTTTGACCATTCCAAAGGTTTTGGTTTCATTATAGATGACAATACTCAGGAAAAATATTTCGTACACGTGAGCGGATTGATCGATGAGATCGATGAAAATGATCGCGTAACTTATGAACTGGAACGCGGGATGAAAGGAATGAACGCAGTACGAGTTAAGAAACTCTAAGATACAAGCAACAAGAAAATATTAAGAGCTAACGCAGGTTGGCTCTTTTTTTTGCTCTGTTTTCTCAAAATCTATTCAGAAGCGGCTTTAAACCATTCGCTGAAAAGCTCCTCATCCACATCGTTAAGGGTAGTAAGTTTTACATGCCGCATATCCTTTCCTGTACCTTCCAGCCTGTTGTCCGCATCCCGTAGCTTTCCATAATTGAAAAATCCAAGGGTAATATATTTCTTAGAAGTTTTGAGATATGCAAAATCCTTCTCGCTTCTAAACACGGGCCTGCTCCATTTAAATTCTTCAGTGCTGTTGGGAACGTTTTCCTTTATTAATTCTCTAACACGTTCCAGGATACGTTTTTGCTCCCCGGAGGTTTCATTGATGTAATCTGTTACCTGCTTATTCAATTTGTTAGGTTTTTAAATCTTATCCTAAAGATACATATTTCTTAAATAGCCTAATGGGCACCTATTACTTCAACACTAAACTTTGGCCAATTTTGTTACTAAGGAGGCATTGGTTAATTTCATAGATTTGACGTGAAGTGGAAAAACATAAAATGCCGGATAACAGGGTTGAAAAAATAGGATTTGGAGGAGGATGTCACTGGTGTACAGAGGCGGTTTTTCAATTGCTGAAAGGGGTGGAGAAAGTAGAGCAGGGTTTTATTGCATCTGTAGGGCAGGCATCCAATTTTTCTGAAGCAGTGATCGTTCACTTTGATTCAGAAATGATTCCCCTTCAACGGTTGATCTTAATCCATCTTAAGACGCACAGCAGTACTTCTGCTCATAGTATGAGAGATAAATATCGATCTGCCATTTATGCCTTTTCCACTGAACAGGAAAATCTTGCTAATAAAATTCTATCACAGTTTCAAAAAACCTTCAGCCGGAAGTTGATCACAAAAGTATATCCCTTTTCAGAATTCAGGCCTTCCGGAGCGGAGTTCAAAAATTATTATTTACAGGATAAGGAGAAACCCTTCTGCCAAAGATTTATAGAACCAAAACGCCAATTTTTATTTCGGGAGTTTTCAGGGGATATAAAAGAGGATTAGAAAGATTATTCCTAATATTGCACGGAATTTCAGCCTTGTGAATTGCATCTGATCTTCAGAATAGGAAACATTACAAATTCCATTTTCCGTTAAGTTATAACTATGAGTAAAGCCCCTAACCCTGTTTTTATAATTCTGGCTTTCTTTTCCATATACGTGATCTGGGGTTCCACATACCTTTTAAATAAAATTGCGGTGACAGACCTGCCTCCATTT
>DATHWA010000092.1:0-2221 GCA_035461025.1 Gillisia sp.
ATGGGATAACAATGTCTTCGGCTTTTACCACTCTATACCTTTTTCTGCATAAAAAAAGTTTCATTAAATAATAACGGCACTTTCTATATTTATATTTTCAGTTTAATTGACATTTTCCTCTGCTCCGTCACCATATTTAAAGGGAGGATACGTCTCCGGATCTTCTCCTGCCAGTTTTCCAAAATTTCTATATGCCTGGTCAACTTTTTCTTTGGGAGTTGTTTGAAATTCTTCCTCTGTAACTTCATAGCTTTCCTGAAGAGAATCCAGGGCTGTGTGCATTTCTTTCCTTATCTGGGCGTAATTTTCATCATTATATAAATTATTTAATTCCCGAGGATCTTCTTCAAGGTCATAAAGTTCCCACTCGTCGATGTCGTCATAAAAGTGCATAAGCTTATAACGCTGGGTCCTTATGCCATAATGCCTTTTGACCATATGAAACGCAGGGAAATCATAATAGTGGTAATATATGGCATCACGAAAATCCTCGCCGCCAAAATTTTGGGCAAGAAGGCTTCTCATAGATTTGCCTTGCATATCTTCAGGAATATTTGCGCCTGCAAAATCCAGGAAGGTGGGAGCAAAATCCAGATTCTGCGTTAGGGCTGTAACCTCGCTCCCCGCAGGTATTTCAGGAGAGTATTGAATGAGTAATGGCATGGCCATGGATTCCTCGTACATAAAGCGCTTGTCGAAAAATCCTTTTTCACCCAGATAAAAACCCTGGTCTGTTGTATATACTATAATAGTGTTTTCTATCATTCCATTCTCTTCCAAGTAATCCAGGATCCTTCCCACCCCTTCATCTACAGAGGCAATAGTCGCCAAATAATCCTGCAAGTAACGCTGGCCCTTCCACTCTGCCAGTTCCTTTCCGCTAAGGTTTGCATCGTGAAAAGCATCGTTCTTTGGCCGGTACGCTTCATTCCATTGATCCCGTTGAGCTTTGGTCATCCTGTCAAAGTCTGTTTTCCAGGGGTTGTGCCGCAGGGAGTCACTACCTTTTTCTACACTAATTTTAAGGTCGTGGCCATCATACATATCCCTATATATGGTTTGTAATTGCTGCTGCGCTGCTACCTGATTTTCAAATTCGGGAAAATAGGTGTCCGGTAAAGGGAATTCCACATCATCATATTTATTTAAATGTCTGGGCGCCGGCATCCAGTTTCTATGCGGTGCTTTGTGCTGCACCATTAACAGGAATGGCTCTTCCTCATCCTTATGGTCTTTAAGCCATTGCAACCCCATCTCAGTTACAATATCTGTAGCATAACCTTCTATTCGCGTTGTATCTTTTCCTTTGATGAAATCCGGATTATAATAATTGCCCTGGTCTACCAGTATATTCCAGTCATCGAAACCTTCAGGTAAGCCGTGCAGGTGCCACTTTCCGAACAATGCTGTGCGGTATCCAGCTTCTTTAAGATACTTTGGCAAAGTTGCCTGGGAACCGTCAAATACATCGCCATTCATCCTGAAGCCGTTTAAATGGCTATGTTTCCCGGTTAAGATCACAGCCCGACTGGGTCCACAAATTGAATTGGTGCAATAGTTACTGTTGAATTTTGCGCCATTTTGTGCAATCCTGTCAATATTGGGGGTTGGAGCAAGCCTGCTTATAGGATGGTCATAAGCACTTATTGCCTGTGCAGCATGATCATCTGTCATTATAAAGACAATATTGGGACGCTTTTGTTCGGGTACCTTATTTTCCCCCTCTTGTTCCTTACAGGAAATAAAAAACGTGCTAAGGATCAATAAGCAAACTGGCCATTTAACTAAAGAGATCATAAGGTATAGGGGATTTTGAGATTAATATAGAGTTTAAAACTACAAAAGATACTACATTTGTGAAATTATATCACCCAAACAAAAACTGCTCAAATCAACATTACCAAATGAGAAGGTTTATTCTAACGGCCATATTAGCAGTATTTTATAACACTCTGTTGTTTTCGCAGGAATTAATTCCACCCATACAAAATTTTTCTTCAGTACAATATGAGGCTGCAAGTCAAAACTGGGACATAGCAATAGATTCACTTGGAATAATCTATGCAGCAAATAGTGAAGGCCTGCTTTCATATGACGGGATGCAATGGGAATTAAACACTCTTAGGTCCGGATCGATCATCCGGTCTGTTTATCCACACCAGGGAAGGATATACATTGGTTCCTATCAGGAATTTGGTTACTGGGAGCGGGACAGGAAAGG
>DATHWA010000093.1:0-5466 GCA_035461025.1 Gillisia sp.
CACAGCCTGGTCTTTTTCTGCAATCACCTTAAAATAATCTGTTGCATTTCCCAATACCCGGTGTTTTATGGGCTCCAGCTTTTTGGCGTGGAGTTCAGGATTATTGGTAGGATCCGGAAAGGAGAAAAAATCGGTAAAATTATGATATCTGCCACCCGGCATCATATCGATCTTCCCCAGCTTGAGCAGCTTTCTTATTTTTTTCTGAATTTCCTCTGGCATGGAAGCATCATAAAGCAGGCGGGTAGGCTGTCCATCTGTACGCTGTGCCAATGATTCATAGATCTTTTCTGCAAGGACGCCGTTGAATTCGTCTTCTATATAAAGCTCTGCGTCCCGTGATAATTTCACCTCATAGATCCCGGTGATTTCTTCTTTGGGAAAAAGAACCGGCATCTCATTTCTTATAATATCATCCAGAAAAGTAATTGTATTATTTTCTATTTCTATAAACCTGCCACATTCTGTGGAAGGTATACTTACCAGTCCTAAAAGGTCTTCATTGCTAAAGGTCACCGCAAAATATGGCCTGTTGTTTTCAAGGAAAAGATCTGTTGGAGCTTCAAAATTGCTGGTGATGATCTCCAGATGATCTTTTACATGCTCTCTAAAATAGAATGTGGAAATTTGCTTCTGTTTGCGATTATAATTTTCAGCTTTAAGCAAATGTATCCCGTTTTCTGCCAGCTCCGGAATGATCTCGTTATGATATATTTCTCCAAATTTATCCTGTTGAATTTTTACCTCTTCCAGGATTTCTTTAGTTATTTTATTGGGACGAAGTGCGAGTTTCTTCCTGATGCTTTTTTCCACTCTTTTGATTTGCCGAAGCTGTGAAACTCTTACCCGGAAATATTCATCCAGGTTGGATGAAAAGATTGCAAGAAATTTTATGCGCTCATATAAGGGATTTCGAGTGTCTGTGGCTTCCTGTAACACTCGTTCATTAAAACTAAGCCAATTAAGGTCCCTGTGTTTATACTCTATGGAATTTGGTGCGATCATAAAAGAATTTATACCCCAAAAATACTATCTAGTAGGAGGGACTGGAATTAAGAATGTGTTAAATTAAACCTTTAGGCAACAATTAGGTCCAGGGCAGTACGTATTAGTTTATCTACGGTTTCTTTTGGTTTAGTGCTAAATTCCCCTGTAGCCCTGTTGGCAACGATTGCATTAAGGGAAACAGTACGATGACCCAGCAACTTTGCCAGCCCGTACATACCGGAGGTTTCCATTTCCATATTGGTAATTTTTCGGTTATTGTATATGAAAGATTCCATTTTGGAATTTTGTTCGGGATCCTGCACTGGCAATCTTAAAACTCTTCCCTGGGGTCCATAAAATCCGCAGTTGCTCACTGTAATTCCTCTATAAAAACCCTCCTTAAATTTTGATGCCAGTTCCATATCACAGGCAACGGCGTAAGGAATCACGTTTTTAAAAGGGATGTCGAGATGATTGCTCAAAGCTTCATTAAGTTCCAGGTCCTGGATATGCCTGCTTTCGTAGAAATGAAGCATCGCGTCCATGCCAATCCCAATCTCAGAGACCAGGAAGGAATCTACCGGAATATCCGCCTGTATTGCCCCGCTGGTTCCTATGCGTATTATATCCAGAGAACTGCTCTTCTCTTTTATCTTTCTGGTTTCAAAGTCTATATTCACCAGGGCGTCCAGCTCATTAAAAACTATGTCTATATTGTCTGTACCAATTCCTGTAGAGATCACTGTGATCCTTTTCCCTTTATAGGTCCCGGTTTGGGTATGGAATTCCCTCTTTTGAACCACAAATTCCACCTCGTCAAAATATTTAGACACGGCGGCAACCCGGTCCGGATCTCCTACAGTAATTATTGTGGATGCTATTTGGTGCGGTAAAAGTCTTAGATGATAAACACTGCCGTCTGCGTTTTGTATAAATTCAGATGCCTTTAAGGTCATTTTATAATTTTAGGATTTTATGGGTAGTGGAGTCATATAAAAAATCATATTTTTTGACTCCCCCCATATATTCATCATTTTTAAGGTAGCGGTAGAAGTTCTTTTCAAAAGCCAGCGCCTCTTTCCCTGCAGGGGTGAGTACCACTTCTTCATTCCTAACTTCAAAAAAGGGCTCCAGGGCTGTTATTAATCTCTCGATCTGTCTATCGCCAAAACCAAAATAACCCTGATATTCCAGGGTGTACCCTATGAGGTGGTTTACACTGGTTACCGTGTTTTTTTCAATAAGCTTTAGAACATTTTGCTCAAGGGAATTTAACCCGTTCCTTGAATTTGGGAATCGTTCAAGATGGGCCCTGATACAGGCAGAGAGATATTCAAAATTGGTTTTGGTTTTTATTTGGCCTATTAATCTTTGAGGATTGTCACCGTTATATAATTGCCACATCAGGTTCGCCATTTCCAAATCATCTATATTCAGGGGAATGCGCTCATCGTAGTGATTTTGGAGATGTTTTGCTGTGAGTTGAGACAAAGGAGAAAATTCTTTTTCACCCTTTAATCTTTTGCTGCAAACCAGGCTAACAGGAATATTCTTTTTATTTTCCAGAAGGAAGCTTATAACTGCCAGCATATTGATATGCGAAAAAAGATCAAATTCAAACCACAGTACTATCTCGTCATAGGAATTGGAAACTTTAAGCTTATGCAATTCCTCGATAAACTGGGTTCTGTAATCTTCAGGAGAGATTTGGTAATGTTCATTAAGAAAATTGGTCCTAAGATCAAAAAAATCGGAGTTATCCAATTCAAATGTAGTAGGACCCTCGCATAACATTTCACGCCAAACAACAACATCACCCGGAATTTTTAGTTCGAGGAAATGCCTGTGGAGATCGTCTCCATTAATAATATGTAATTGCTCTGCCATAAAAATCTAATGCTTAAACCTTAACCTCCCATGTTTAAACCTTAACCTCCCACGCGTTTTACTTTGTAACCGTCATGTTGTAAGAGTTGCATCACCTTTTCGCGAACATCTCCCTGAATAATGATCTCTCCATCTTTTACAGAGCCGCCAACTCCACATTTTTTCTTTAGGTCTTTCCCCAGTTGCTGCAGGTCTTCCTCACTGCCTTCAAAACCTTTGATGACGGTAACAGTTTTTCCACCGCGTCCTTTGGAGCTAAAGTGGGCTTCCAGTCTTTGGTCACCCGGAGAGGGTGTTTCAGTATTCTCTGCAGTACAATCCTCAGGTTCAAAGTCGTTGTTAGTGGAAAACACAAGGCCGCCAAGGTCTTCCAGTCCCAGTTTCTTCTTTGCCATGGTTATTTTTTAATAAGTCCTATTTCAATAAGTCGCTGGTGCAGGAATTCCCCTGCGGTGATATCTTCGTATTGTTTTGGATGATTTTCATCAATACACTCTTCAAGACAGTTTAGAGGCATCTCGCTGCGAGGATGCATAAAGAAGGGAATTGAATAGCGCGGCTTATTCCATTCCTCCTTGGGAGGGTTCACTACTTTATGAATTGTAGATCTTAATTTATTATTAGTAAGCCTCTCCAGCATATCTCCTACATTAATAACCAATTCATCCTCCTGCGGGATGGCGTCTATCCATTGTCCATCTTTTCTTAGGACCTGCAAACCTCCCGTAGATGCTCCCATTAAAAGGGTAATTAAATTTATGTCCCCGTGAGCACCGGCACGTTCGGCACCTTTAGGTTCCTCCGTAATAGGAGGGTAGTGGATGGGTCGAAGGATACTGTTACCGTTGCTGGCCCAGTGATCAAAATAATGTTCATCAAGACCAATGTATATTGCAAGTGCCCTTAGAACATATATCCCGGTTTTTTCCAGCATTCGATATGCTTCCATCCCGGTATGATTGAAATCCATTAGTTCTTCAACCTGTACGTTATCGGGATATTTCTCAATTAGGTTGGCATCTTCTGAAGGTTCCTGCCCAAAATGCCAGAATTCCTTAAGATCCCCCTCTTTTTTTCCTTTAGCATGTTCTTTTCCGAATGAAATATAACCTCTTTGGCCTCCCAGCCCTTCGATCTCATATTTCTTCTTTACTTCAAGCGGAAGGCCAAAAAAGGATTTTACCTCTTTATATAGTTCTTCAACAAGTACATCACTAAGGAAGTGATTCTTTAGAGAAACAAATCCAATCTCTTCATAGGCTCTTCCTATTTCTTCAACAAACTTTTGTTTCCTTTTAGGATCATCTGAAAGGAAATCTGCCAGGTCTACGCTGGGGATATTATTCATAGCCATTTTACGCTGTTTTTTCAAAGTTAACACACAAAGTTAAAGAAAATAACCGGAGTTTATATTTTTATGTGTTCTAGTAGAAAGCTTTAAATTTATTTACATTTGGGTTACAAATCTTGCTATATGGAAACTCAATCTGGAACCGATATTCAACTCAATTTTAATAAGGACGGAATTTCCTCTGAGAAGCTCCTCCAGCTTTACCGGGCTATGTTGAAACCCAGACTTATAGAGGAGAAAATGCTCATTTTGCTTCGGCAGGGAAGAATATCCAAGTGGTTTAGCGGGATTGGCCAGGAAGCTATATCTATTGGTGTTACCCTTTCACTTGAAAAAGATGAATACATCCTGCCAATGCACAGGAACCTGGGAGTTTTTACAGCCAGGGAGATCCCTTTATACAGGTTATTTTCCCAGTGGCAGGGGAAAGGAAATGGGTTTACCAAGGGCCGTGACCGTAGTTTTCATTTTGGAACCCAGGAATTCAGGATCGTGGGAATGATCTCACACCTCGGGCCACAGCTTGGAGTAGCAGATGGGATCGCGCTTGCTCATAAACTTAGAAACGAACAAAAACTTACCGCTGTTTTCACTGGGGAAGGGGGCACCAGCGAAGGTGATTTTCACGAAGCCCTGAATATAGCTTCTGTATGGAATCTTCCTGTCCTTTTTTGCATCGAAAATAACGGATACGGCTTATCTACACCAACTAGTGAGCAGTATAATTGCAAGGACTTAATGGACCGTGGAATTGGTTATGGTATGGAAGCTCATAAAATTGACGGTAACAATATTTTGGAGGTCTACAAGCAGGTTTCCAAAATTGCTGAAAGCGTCCGACAGAATCCGCGGCCCGTTTTGCTTGAGTTCGTCACCTTTAGGATGCGTGGACACGAAGAGGCTAGTGGAACCAAATACGTTCCGCAGGTATTAATGGAGGAATGGGCGGCAAAGGACCCAATTCTCAACTTCAGGAATTATCTTTTGGAGGAACAAATTCTTTCAGTTGAGCTGGATGATCAATATACTAATGAGATTAAAGCTGAAATTGACCACAACCTTCAGCTGGCATTTGAGGAAGAAGATATTGTTTCTTCTGAAAGTAATGAGTTAAATGATGTTTATAAAAACTTTGAATATCAGCATTTTGATGATAACTCAGAAAAAGAAGAAGTTAGATTCATTGATGCTATTTCCGCAGGTTTAAGACAATCTATGCAACGTCATAAAGACCTGGTCCT
>DATHWA010000094.1:0-10654 GCA_035461025.1 Gillisia sp.
GTAGAAGAGAAAAAACTTCACCGAAATTTCATGGGATACACCACTTCCAAAACCAAAGTAATGATAGGCTTGGGAGTATCTGCCATTAGCGACAGCTGGACAGGTTTTGCTCAAAACGAGAAGAAGATCGAGGATTACTATGACAGACTGGAGGAAAATGAGATCCCGCTTTATCGTGGGCATATTTTAACTGAAGAAGATGAGGTGATAAGGCAGCATATCCTTAATCTCATGTGCAGGCTTACAACCTCCTGGGAAGACGAAAAACTTAGGTTCCCTGAGATCCCGGACGTTCTCATTAAACTGAAGGAAATGGAGGCAGATGGTCTTGTGGAAATCCAGGATAAGGCTATAACTATAAAAGAAGAGGGGCGACCATATGTGAGAAACGCTTGTATGGCTATGGACTTGCTCCTGCAAAGAAATCAGCCGGACACACAGCTATTCTCGATGACGATATAATGAAATAATAAAGCCACCCCGGTACAAACGGGGTGGCTTCTTAAAAAATGGAAGGCAAATTAAACAACGGTTAAACTTTTTTTAGCTTTCTTTTTTTCATTTTTTTCTCTTCCTGCTTTTTAAGAGCTTTTTCCTGTTTTTTAGCTTTTAGCTCTCTTTTCAATTCTGAAGGGCTTTTTTTATTAACCATGATTACTTTATTAATAAGATTAAAATTTAATTTCAAATTTCTCTCGTAAATAATCCTCATTGAAAATAGCTTTACGGGATTTGTTTAAAAAGCCTAAGGATTATTATTAAGCACACCCGCCGGTGCTTTTACAGTCAGGAAGATTTTGTTGCGTGGCATATTACTTTATAACTTAAAGATTAAAGGAACTTTTTTATTCCTGTATTCATGTAAGAATATATCAGGGTTTTTAAATACCTGTTCTTATGGAAATGACTTTCAATATCAATTTTAAATTGTTGGTAATTGTTCAGGTAATAAGTATCACATTGTACATCCTCACACTCCATCATTCCCTCCAATTCATTGTAAAATTCAAGTATTCTCTCCAGGCAGTCACTGTTGACCTTATCCAGGCTATCAACTTCCTGGATTAGAAAATTAATATCATGCTGGTTAATTTCTGTTTTATCAATAAGTTTGGAATTCAATAGCATTTGATAAAACCTGTTTTCTGTCTCTATGAGACTAAGTTCAGATTTCCAGTTATTAACATCTGTATATAAATTCAATCTTTGAATATCCTCGTCCTGATAATGCGGTTTAATTATCTCCTTCATAATTTATTTGTTTTTTCAAGGGTTGCAGGTTGAAGGACTTTTTTAATCTCAATGGCTTTTATTCCTGCCGGAAATTGCCATTGGATTTTGTCACCTTCAGCATACCCAAAAAGTCCCAGCCCCATAGGAGCAAGCACAGAGATCATATTTTTCCTGATGTCACTTTTATCTGGTGTAACAATTTGGTAAGTTTTTTCTACATTAAACGGGGTAACTATGGTTACTGTGCTGTTAAATCTTACCACGTCTTCTGGCATCTCTTCATCAGTCAGGATCATAGCACTCTGTAGTTCACTTCTTAATTTATCTACAGCTGCCTTATAGGTTTGATCCTTATATTCCTGGGACAATCCAATAAATCGCTTTAGCAGTTCATGCTCCTTTTTTTCAAGTACTATCACGTCGTATTTCATAATGAATCTTTTTAAATTCTTCTCTTTTTCATTCAAAAAAGGGGAAGTGACTACAGATTTTGGTTCTGTATCTCGCCCTGGTTATTATTAAGCTGCCCATCAAAGTATCCGGTTTGGAACAAAATAATTTACGCTTAACAGTGTTTTGGAGACTTTTCCGGGCAGCGGTTAATTTTCTATGGGAAAATTCCTCTTTGTATATAGGCAGTTTCAATCCTGGAGATCGCGATGATATATGCTGCAGTTCTCCAGTCTGTATCTCTTTCTTTCACTTCCTTTTCAACTTTTTTAAATGCTTCAAAAAGCTTTTTCTCAAGTTTTGTCATCACTTCTTCGAGCTGCCATAATTCCCCGTTCCTGTTTTGAAGCCATTCAAAATAACTGCCTATCACCCCGCCGCTGTTACAAAGAATGTCCGGAATAATGGTGACACCTTTTTCAAGAAGGATTCTCTCTCCTTCATTATCTGTAGGACCATTAGCTCCTTCAGCAACCACTTTAGCTTTTATTTTATATGCATTTTCTCCGGTTATTTGATTTCCTAATGCTGCGGGAATAAGGATATCACAATCGAGTCCAAAGAACTCCTCAGGATCTATTTCCTTTGCCCCGGTAAATCCCTTTATCGAACCTTTCCTTGGGCTGGAATGTATGAACAGGTCATCTACTGAGATTCCTTCAGCTTTATAAAGCGTAGCGTGTGCATCCTGTACAGCAAGTAATATAGCCCCATCTTCTACGAGGAACTTAGAGGTCCAGTATCCAACATTGCCAAATCCCTGTACTATGAAGGTTTGCTTATCCAGGCTCTTACCCCTGCTTTCATAGAGAAATTTAATTGTTAAATAAACCCCGTAACCGGTAGCCCTGTCGCGCCCTTCGAGTCCTCCGGATCCTACCGGTTTTCCTGTTACCACGTGTTGGTTCTGCGACCTCTCTGAGGTAGATTTGGTAGACATATAAGTGTCTGCGATCCACGCCATAGTTTGGGAATTTGTATTCACATCTGGTGCGGGAATATCATGTTCCGGCCCTATGTTTTCACCCAGGGCATAGGTGAATCTTCTTGTAATTCGTTCAAGCTCGTTGAGAGAATAATTTCTTGGATCAATTTGAATCCCTCCCTTGGCTCCCCCGTAAGGTAAACCTGCAAGAGAAGTTTTCCAGGACATCCACATAGCGAGTGCTTTTGCGTCCTCGACGTCAACAGATGGATGGTACCTGAGGCCTCCTTTATAAGGCCCTAAGGCGTTGTTATGCTGTACCCGGTAGCCTGTAAATACTTCTACCTCACCACTATCCATCTTCACGGGGAAGTGTACAATGATCTCATTATTTGTAATGCCAAGGATCTTCCTGATATTAGGATTTAGATTAATGATATTGGCTGTGGCATTAAATTGCTGCATCACCGTCTCATACATTCCTTGTTTTTTCTTTTCTAGTAAAGTTGTCATAGTTTCTTATTCAAAATGTTCACAGTAAATTTTATTGTTTTCCTGCCAGATACAATGAGGCTTGTTATCGCAGGAAATGCATGCTCCGTTCGTAACTTTTATTTTCTCACGATATGCATACAACGTTGAAGCGGCCCCTGTAGGAGGGGTGCTTACGAGAATGTCCTTTATCATACAGTTTATATTAAATTAAACACCTGCATTTGCAGGCGGAACATAATAGACAAACTGTATGCCCGGTAATAAAATAATTTAGAGTATAAATTGTGAAGTATTGATAGTCAGTATGGTAGGTTTAATTATATTTTATTTCAGGGTAGGGTAGGCGGGGAGAAATTACCCGCTAAAGAAAAATGTACCCAACCGGCCGGGAAACTTTATTTAAGTTTTTGCCGAAGGGTCTTCCTGTCTATCTGTAGAATTTCAGCAGCTTTTGTTTTATTATTATCTACTGCTGCAAGGACTTTTTGAATATGGGATTTTTCAAAGTCTTTTAAAGATTTTTCCAATATGTTTTCACGGGGTGCGGGATATTTTAAGTATTCGGGAAGGTCTTTCACTTTAATAACATCCTCACTCATAATTATCATACGCTGGATTATATTCTCCAGTTCCCTAACGTTGCCGGGCCACGAATGCCTCATAAGAATTTCCAAAACCTTGTTATCTATTTTAATTCCCGGCTTATTATATTCTTTAGAATATTTTTTCAGAAGGTTTTCTGAAATAGGGATAATATCTTTTTTTCTTTCCCTTAGTGGGGGAACTTCTATATTGACCACATTAAGCCTATAGTACAGATCTTCCCTGAAGGTTCCTTTCCCCACCATATCATATAGATTTGCATTTGTTGCCGCGATGATCCTAAGGTTCACTTTTTGGGATATTTGAGCTCCAATCCTGCGTACTTCCTTTTCCTGAAGTACTCTTAGCAAGCGGGTTTGTACAGTTGCCGGAGCCGTTCCTATTTCATCCAGAAAGATTGTTCCCCCTTCAGCAGCCTGGAAAAACCCATCTCGGGTCTCGTTTGCTCCGGTAAAAGCACCTTTTACATAACCAAATAATTCTGCTTCCAGTAAATTTTCGGGAATTGCACCGCAGTTTACGGCTATGAATGGGTTACCGGCAAAACTGCCTTTATAATGAATAGCTCTTGCCACCAGTTCTTTTCACGTACCGCACTCTCCCTGAATTAAAACTGTTGCCCTGTTATTCTTTACTCTCTCTATAACATCTATAAGCTGTTCAATTTGTTCAGACTGTCCAACTATACCCGCATACACGGTACTGCTTGATGTTGCTGCCGTATCTTTTTTAATTGATTTGGTATCCCGGTTTTGAAGAGACCTCTCCACAGCCTGTTTTAATTCTGCTGTAGTAAATGGTTTGACAAGGTAATCCAGGGCGCCAGATTTTACTGCATCTATGGCGCCGTCTACAGAGGGGTATCCTGTTATTACAAGTTTTGGGATATTGGGGAAATGCTCCTCTACATACTTTATTAATTCCATTCCGTTTATTTCCGGCATTTGAAGATCTGTGATCAGGAGATCTATAGTTGAATACTTTAAAATATTCATAGCTTCAATAACAGAGGAGGCCTTATAAGTATGAAAATTCCAGCTTTTGAGATTGCGTTGCAATACCTCCAGCATATCAAAATTATCATCAACGATAAGAATATTTTCTTTTTTGAGAGACATACCTAAGCTGTTAAGGGTAATTTAATTTGAAATGTAGTTCCCCCACTTTTCCTGTCGATGGCCTTTATATCCCCCTTGTGACTTTTTATTATCCCGTGAACTACGCTTAAGCCTAATCCCGATCCTTCCCCCAAAGGTTTGGTAGTAAAGAAGGGTTCAAATATTTTGGATTTTAATTCTTCAGGAATTCCGGGGCCTTCATCACTTACTTCAATAAAAAAATGGGTGTCATTCACAGGAATGTTTACATCAATAGTTGAACCTTTTGGAGAAACATAAAGCGCATTGATGAGTATATTGAATAGCACCTGGCTTAGCTGGATACTATCCAGCCGGGCCGTAAGATCCTTGTCCTGAATATGAAAACTGTGATTAATACCCGCCTTTTTAAAATTGGGTCCCAGTAAGGACAGTACCTGGCTTACTACCGGCCCAATCTTTATAAGGTCCATATTCTGGGGCATTTCACAGGCAAAGAACATAAGCTTTTTTACCACTTCCCGGGAAAATATTGCCGACTTTATTATCCTGGATACATCTGTCTTTATTTGCTCATCCCGGGTTCTGTTTGCTATTAATTCTGCAAACCCCAGAATGTTTCCAAGGGGTGTATTAAGCTCGTGGGCTATACCCGCAGTAATCTCTCCTAATATTGCCAGCCTGTCTACTCTTTGCGCACTACGCCGCAGTAATTCTTCCTTTTCCTTGTTCAACTCTTTTTCGTAAAAAGAACCAAGTTCAAAGCACACCTTATCCAGAAGCTTCTGTTCTTCCTCCATAAAATGTTTTTCTGAAAATTTCCCTGCAGGATAATGGACTTTTATATAGCCAACATCGTTTCCTGCTGAAAGAATCGAGCTTATTTGAAAAATGGTGTTTTCCGGAAGTTCAGAAGTTATTTGGTAGTAATGGCTTAGCTTGATTTCAACAATTGCTGCTTCTGAAAATCTCCAGGCTTGTTTTACAATTTCACCAATTTGGGTGAGGGTATCTTCAAAAGAATCTTTGTGCGCAGAGAGACACAAAGAGATATCATAGAGGCAGGTTAATTCCTTGATCCTCTCCTGAAGTTTTTCTTCTGTTGAAATCGTGGAAGGCATATCTATACATATTTAAAGCTGAAATGCTTCGGCAGAATTAATTTGTAAAGATAGTTTAAATTTCCCGTTGAGGGTTAAGAGGTATATGTATACAAAAGTTTGGAATAGTTGTGTTTCCTTTTTTTTTGGGGCATTATACAATATACAAAATACAGTCTACAATAGTGTACTCAATACCCAATACTAACTACTCAATACTAACGACCCCTGCTCATATACATATTCATAAAAATATTATGAGACATATTCCTTGCCCGGTTTTTTGCAATATTGGCTCTATCTCCTTCAAACATTTCGTCTATAGTGGCATACCACATATTTAACCACTCCCCAAAATGTTTTTGTTCTATGCTATAGTCAAATTTGTTATCGACCATTTTATGGGCACGCATAGGATTTCCCTTAAAGGTAGTAACCATAAAGAGGTTGGTCTCCCAGAAGTCTGTAAGTTTTTCCAGGTGCTCAGGCCAATCCTGTATAGTTTCATTGAAGAAATGTCCAATTTCTTTATTGGCTCTCACCTTAGTATAAAAAGCAGAAACAAGGGCGAAAACATCACCCCTGTTTTGTATATCTTCTTTCATTATTCTTTTATCATTAATTATTCCCCGCCCGAAATTAATATAATTCAGGAAAGAAATTTAATCTTCAAATATATTATAACTGATATCGTAGGTATACATTATAAATTATGAAAAGGGTACTTACAACCAGGCTTATTATAAGTGAGTTAAATACAATTTTGGGTTTTAGTTGTGCGAGTACAGTAGCATTATAACCCATACATACCACTACGACAATAAATAATTGGACCATTTGGAAAACATCATGCCCATTCATTAAAATAACCAATGCAGCTGCAGATCCTATGCAACTGGAAAGGATCACCGCAAGCGCGGAATATCCAACAAAAAGTTCTTCAAAATCCTCGTATAATAAGTTGTAAAGTTTCATAGCAATTAAAGTTTTAAATTACGATGTAAACTTACTTATAGAGCTTAGAAAGAAATATGACCGAGATCATAAAAGAGCACCTGCAATATGGATTTGCAGATTTAAAGAGTTAAATGTTAGATGATTATAATCAGGTTTTACCTGTAAACCTTGCGGCTCCTGATCTTCAATTCACCTTTTTTCTCTAAAGCTTTGGTAGCTCTTATCACGGTTTCTACTCTCAAGCCTGTAAGATCTGCAATTTGCTGGCGGGTAAGATCTACTTTGAATTCAAATTTACCGTCTATCCTATGAACATGTTTTTTAAGATAATCCAGAATACGCAGGATACGGTGTTCAGGTTCCTGGCTGGAAATTTCAGATACCATGATGGCTTTATAGAACAACCTTTTTGCCAGGGTTTGTGTCATTTTAAGATGCACATCGGGGTGGGAGGCAAGCAGTTCCAGGAACTGGGATTTATGCAATTGTAGTACCTCACTGTCTATTATAGCTTCTGCATTTGCGGGATATTTTACATCTGCAAAAAGGGGAGGTTCCCCAAAGCTTTGGCCCTCACGAAAAATTCCCTGGATAAACTCTTTTCCGTCCAGGTTATAATTATTCATTTTGACTTCCCCGGAGGCTACCTGGTAATAATTAAGAGCGGTTTCCCCTTCTCTAAAAAGTTGATTCCCTTTTGCATAAGAGATCCTTTTCGCACCAAAATCAAGTAACAGGTTTTCAATTATCATCCTAAATTATTGGTGGGATTTTATAAGATCTACAATCTGGTTTTTTTGCAAAACACCCGATTGTCGCCAGAGCTGCTGACCATTTTTAAAAAGTATAAGGGTGGGAACACCTCTTACCTGGTATTTTGCGGCAAGGGCTTCATTCTTATCTACATCAATTTTCACGATCTTTACTGCATCCCCCAGTTCTTCCTTGGCCTCTTTGAGAATTGGCGCCAGCATTTTACAGGGTCCACACCAGTCTGCATAAAAATCAACTAACACCGGTTTGTCATCCTGAATGATCTCGCTAAAATTACTTTTCATAACATCAAATTTTTGTAAGGCTCAAGTTAATCAAAAACTTTTTCAACTCCTCAGCTTAAATGATAATGTAGAGGATGCTCTAACTTAAACTGATTTATAAAATCTTTCAAAGGTTTCTATTTCCAATTGCTCCCGGTGATTCGGGTGTGCTATGGATATAAGCGCTTTTGCACGTTGTTTCAGGTTTTTGCCATAAAGGTTTACTACTCCGTATTCTGTAGCGATATAATGAACGTGAGCCCTGGTTGTTGTAACTCCTGCACCTTCTTTAAGATAGGGAACGATCTTGGAAGCTCCTTTATTTGTAACAGAGGGCATAGCGATAATAGCTTTGCCACCTTCAGATAAAGAGGCACCTCGAATGAAATCCATTTGCCCGCCAACCCCGCTGTATTGGTATTTTCCAATCGTATCTGCGCATACCTGGCCGGTAAGATCAATTTCTATTGCTGAATTGATTGCGGTAACTTTAGGGTTACGTCTAATGATTGCAGTATCGTTTGTATATGCAGCTTCTTTAAAATGTACCAGCGGATTGTCATCAACAAAATCATACAACTTTTGCGATCCCAGGGCAAAAGTGGTAACGATCTTACCTGTTTTTACCTCCTTGTCTTCCCCTGTGATCACCCCCGTTTCTACCAGGGGAAGGATACCATCTGAAAACATTTCAGTATGAATTCCCAGCCTCTTATGATTCATAAGGTTATTAAGTACCACGTTCGGAATTCCTCCTATTCCCATTTGCAGGGTCGCACCGTCCTCAATTAAATTTGCTACGTGTTTTCCTATCTGTAATTCAATATCTGTAGGGGTTGAGATGGCATGACTGTGAATTGGTTCATTCACCTCTACGGCATAATTAATCTTGCTAATATGGATAATTCCATCCCCGTGGGTTCTTGGTACATTAGGATTTACCTGTGCAATTACCATTTTGGCAGTTTGTATGGCAGGTAGGGTAATGTCTACAGAAACGCCCAGGGAACAATAGCCATGATGGTCCGGCTGGGAAACCTGGATGAAAGCAACATCAATGGGGAGTATATTTTTTCTGAACAGCAGATGAATCTCACTAAGGAAGATGGGAATATAGGCTCCGAAACCTGAATTTACAGAGTTTCTCACATTACCTCCTACGAAACATGTGTTGGTGGTAAAAGCCTCATTATAGGGCGAGCTGGTGTAAGGTGCATTTCCCTCTGTATGTATCTGGAACATCTCCACTTCTTTAAGTTCCCGGTAACGTTCACATAGCGCGTTAATAAGTACATTGGGGGTCATCGCAGCACCCTGTAAAAAAATACGCTGGCCGGATTTTACATGTGATACAGCTTCCTGAACTGAAACAATTCTAAGCGAATTACTCATAGCTTAATTATCTACGTTAAGATTAAAGTTGATATCAATATCTTCTTTTACCACGATCAATCCAAACATTTTTTTAGGTGGTTCCAGGTTGAAGTCATTGATGTTTAAAGATAAATTTCCTTTGTATTGCGGTATATCGCCGTCAATGATCTCCACCGGAAGTTTATAGGTCTTCTTTTTTCCGGCAATAGAAATAAGCACATCTGCTACCGCACCCTGTTGTGATTTTATTGTAAGCTTTTTAAGCTCGAGCAGGATAGAGGGGTACTCTTCAGTTTTTATCAAAGCATGAAAGTCTTTGTTTATTCCCTTGCTTCCACAATCAAAACCTTTATTGTTCAAAGTAAGAATGGCATTTTCAAAGAAAAGTTCATCGTGTTTTTCAGTCACTTTTACTTGTTGGGCAGAAGGGATCATTTCTGGATCAAACGCGCAGGTAAACGCGCTTATATTCGTATCCCCAGTAATTGTTAATTTACTGTCTGCCAGGATTTGAATAGAAGTATTTCTGCTGCCATTTTGAGCCATCCCTACTGTGAAGAAAAGGAGCAAAAATGAATAAAGGAGTAGAGTTTTCATAGCAAACAATTTTAAGATAAGGTTCTTTTGGGGGAAACCGGAAGTTAATTTATAACCCTCCTTTTTTAATGATATTGTTTAATACTTTATATATAGCATATCCCGTTCCAAATTGATATTAAAACTTTCATTCTTTCTAAAAACTGATAAGGATCATCCGGCTATTTAAATTGAAAATGGGAGAACATTTGTCCTCCCATTCCAATTTAATCAAGTTTCATATTAGAAGCTAATTGCAGCTTCAACCATTATCCCGTCAAATTGACCTCCGTGGAATCTGCTGTTAGGACGGAAACCGTCATACTGCTGGTTCACGTACTCAATTTTAGCAAGAATGTTCTTAGTCATAAACCAACCTGCAGAAACCTGTACCCTGTTAATGTCTACTTCAACACCACTTACGTCGTCACCTTTTACAGTGTTATAACGTCCTGCCACGTAGAAGTTTTCATCCATCCCGAAGCGGTAGATCAAATCACCTGCCAGTTGAGTGAAGGAACGATCGGCTGGTTGATTAGTACGTTTTCCACTTGCAACTTCGTAAGTACCAAAGAACTCAAGACCTCCAAATTTCACGAATGGGTTTACCATAAAGGCAGTAACTTCGTTCCCAAAAGCAGGGTTATAACGTCCTGAAGTGAATTGAGCTACAGGGCTTGATCCTACTTGTTCCATTACCTGGTAATATCTTGATCCTGCACGGTCTGCTCCGTAAAGGAAAGAGTTAGGAACCTGGCTGGTGTGGTATACAGATCCTGTTAATCTGAATCTAAGTGCATCCGGATT
>DATHWA010000095.1:0-16433 GCA_035461025.1 Gillisia sp.
ATAAAGGCTCCGGAATATTATTTATGGACACATAAAAGATGGAAGCATAAAGATACTCCCATCCCAAAGAATGCAGTCGTCTATAAAAGATCTTAAGAAACGATCTCCTTTATTTCCCTTATCATTTTTTCAGCAAGTTCATCTGCTTCCTGCTGTGATTTGGCTTCGGTGTAAATTCGGATAATTGGTTCTGTATTGGATTTTCTTAGATGCACCCAGTTTTCAGGAAAATCAATTTTCACTCCGTCAATAGTTGAAATTTCTTCGGAAGCATGATTCTCCTTTACCTTTTGTAAGATCTCATCCACATTAATTTCCGCAGTGAGCTCAATTTTATTCTTGCTCATAAAATAAACCGGATATTCCTTCCTTAATTCTGAAACTGAAATATTTTTTTCAGCTAAATGAGTAAGGAAGAGCGCCACCCCTACAAGGCTGTCTCTTCCGTAATGAGACTCCGGATAAATAATTCCGCCATTTCCTTCGCCTCCTATGACTGCGTTGGAATCCTTCATGAGCTGAACAACGTTTACCTCTCCCACAGCACTTGCTTTATAAGACTGCCCATGATTTTGGGTAAGATCGCGTAATGCCCGGGAAGATGACAAATTGCTTACAGTAGCCCCGGGGGTTTTTCCCAGAACAAAATCGGCACAGGCAACTAAGGTATATTCCTCGCCAAACATTTCACCATTTTCATCTATAATAGCTAGTCGATCAACATCCGGATCCACGACAACTCCTAAATCGGCTTTCTCCTCGACTACAAGTTTTGAAATATCACCCAGGTGCTCCTTTAAAGGTTCCGGGTTATGAGGGAAATGTCCGTTTGGCTCACAATAAAGTTCCACGACCTCCACTCCCATCGCTTTTAATAAAGCCGGTATGGCAATACCACCTGTTGAATTAACAGCGTCTACCACCACCTTAAAATTAGCCTTCTTTACCAATTCCACATCTACCAGCTTCAATTTAAGCACTTCGTCAATATGACGGGACATATAATCATCTATTGTTTTAATTGATCCAAGGTCATCTACTTCAGCAAATTCAAAATTTTCCGCATCTGCAATCTCAAGGATCTTTGCTCCTTCTTCCCCGTTAAGAAATTCTCCCTTATGATTTAAAAGTTTAAGTGCATTCCATTGTTTAGGATTATGGCTGGCGGTGAGAATGATTCCCCCGTCTGCTCCCTCCATAGTCACAGCAACCTCAACAGTTGGAGTGGTGGATAAACCAAGATCAATAATATTAATTCCCATCCCGGTAAGGGTATTCATTACCAGTTGCTGGATCATGGATCCTGAAATACGGGCATCCCTTCCAATAACCACTATTAGATTATCTTTGGAGTATTCATTTCTAAGCCAGGTTCCATACGCCGCTGCAAATTTTACCGCATCCAGCGGAGTAAGATTTTCTGAAGGCTTCCCTCCTATGGTTCCACGTATTCCTGATATTGACTTTATAAGACTCATATTTTCTTTTTTATAATAGAATTTGGTTGAATGATCGTCCCGGCTATTTTTACCGGAAGCCTCGCAAAGATACAAGGCTGCGTCCTATACCCCAAAAGTTTAAACTAATTAAAGAAGAGTTACTTTGATTTTAGTAACTTGTAAGGATGAACTTCCTGGCCCATATATATCTTTCCGGTGACGATGATGAACTCAAGATTGGAAATTTTATAGCAGATTCTGTTAAAGGAAAAAGTTTTATTAAATATCCCGTGAGAGTACAACAGGGAATCGTTCTTCACAGGGCGATAGATACCTTTACAGATGCCCATCCTATATTCAGACAAAGTTCTCAAAGACTATTTCCCATTTACAGTCATTATAGTACTGTAATAGTAGATATACTCTATGATCATTTTCTGGCTGCCAATTGGAAAGATTATTCTTCCCAACCCCTGGATGTATATGTACAGGAGTTTTATGAGCTGCTGCAGGAAAACCTCGAAATTCTTCCAAAAGCGGTACAACGGTTCCTTCCTTATATGATGAGAGATAATTGGCTGCTCGATTATGCAACCGTGGAAGGAATTGGAAGAATACTTTCACAAATGAATCGGCGAACTAAATACAGGTCCAAAATGGATCTCGCTGTTAACGAGCTGGATCTTTATTATTCAGATTTTGAAGCTGAGTTTAAATTATTCTTTAAAGACCTCACTGAATTTACAAAGCAGAGGGTTAAAAAGCTTTAAGAGTTTAAGATTAACTTGGACCTTTTCTTTGAACCCTGAATCGCCGCTGAGCGCAATCAACTCTTACAATTGTTAAAATAATGCGACAACCAGTAAAAAGAAAATTTTTCAGTTCTTAAGTGTTAAAGTTTTAAAAATCCGGACCCAGATTTTGGTCTCTGTGAAAGTTGTGGAATTTCACCACAATTCGTTGTGGTAGCCACACCACATTAGAACAACATTAAAACAAAAAACCCCGGCCAAATGGCCGGGGTTTTTTATATTGAAATTACTTTTAGAAAGATTTATAGTACCAAACTCCAGATCGTAATGCTACCTCACGCCATCCGTGAAGACGGGAGTGGTACCACCATTCATTATTCTGTCTTAATACGGTTAACCCATAATATACATAGGTCTTTCCATTGATAAAGCCTGGTTCTGTTGTGGTATTGGAAGGATACATACTATTGATCCCTTGTTTGTCACCACTTGAAAGTGACGTTCTTTGAACAGAGTAAGTGCTGCCATTAGCTTTAACGATAGTTGGGGAACCGTTTTTAGAGAATGAGTAAGGACCATACATCATGATTGATCCAAAGTCAAGGCTGGTGGTAAATTCAGCACCATCAGCGCCCATATCAGCATATGTTTTAAAGTTATGCTCTCTTCCGCTTTGGATGTTGGCATAATTGATCTTTATATGCTTATCCCTATCAACACGGCTTTGTTCATGCCACAGCCCTATTGCGTGTCCAATTTCGTGAATAGTATTCCCGGTTGTACAACCGGAAGAAAGAGTGATATTCTGCTTTCCTCCTATCATTCCTACATATGAGGAACATCCAGATCCTGTTGTAAAGTAAACATAATTGGATTGGGTGGTTCTTTGAACGAACTTGATGTTAGTGTTGGTTTCCCAGTGCTTAATAGCATCTGTAACACGGTTTTTACTTGAAAGGTTTCCGTCTATGGAATAGTAAACAGTATTGTTTGTCCACCTTCCGGAGGTCCTTCCAACACTCTTTTCACTTGGGGTTTCACCCTCCTCATAAACTAATTTAACAGGACTAGAGGAAAGTTCATTAGCGGGCAACATAATATCACCCTGGTATATATACTCACCATCTATCTCCTCTACAGAGATTTGTTGACCTGCGTAATATACCTCTGTTACTTTCCCTAAGTCTTCAGGGTAGGCTACTTCTACGTTTGCAAGAACTTCTTCTGTTCCTACCAGCTCTTCTTCTGTTTGGGGGTCGATTGAATCTTCACTACAGGATAGAAAAGCGAGTGCCGGTAGTAAATACAATAAATTGCTTCTTCTCATAAGTTGGGGTTTACAATTAAAAGGGAACAGATCTTCTTTTTTAACCTGTTCCAAGGTTAAATAAACGTTAAACGACTTGGGGTAATTCAACTTTCATTCCAAAAAAATTTAACAATTTGATTTTAAAAAATTTGGAAAAATACATGGGTGATCTCCCTACTATTTGATTAGAATCTTTATCTGAAAATACATCTTCCAGTAAATAAAAATCCATTTTTCGCAATAGAATTGAAAGAACACTGATAGAATAAATCATTTGGGGGGAAGAGTTGATTTATTCTTTCATTTGCTTAAGCAGGAACAAACATATAAAAAAATTTAAAAACTTTAAGTTTTTTTTAACTTTTTTCGATGAAACGCAAAAAAGCTGCCCGGTAAACCGGACAGCCTCTTCTATTAACACCTACTAATTATTATGAAATAACTATCGGTGATTAATAAAACTAACTCAGCAAGTTGGTCATCCCCCCGGTTGACCAACCGCTTAAGTTAATTTTCAAGTTTTGAATTGTTCATTATACATCTTCTCCACAAACAACGGCACTAACTTTTAAATAGAAAGTTCCGGAATAGTCGAAGGCATCAAAGTCTAAAGTTATTGGCTCAAGTTGTGCTTCGGTAGGAACAGTACTTAGACAGTTAGATTCCCAACAAGAAGTGCTCATACTACCTTCGCGTTCAGGCCTTACTTCTACTGAATAAGCAGTTACTCTATCCGTTTCAAAATTACCATCCAAAGTTATAGATACAGACCCATCATTATTAATGGTAACTGCAGCATCTCCAAAAGGATCGCCTAAAATATTTATCAAACCGTAAGAACCATCTGCAGTTACTTCTATGTAACCATTTGCATTAAGTATTTCATCGGAAACTTCTGCCAAATAACAAAACTCTCCTAATTCTCCTACTTCCAATACACATACAGCAGGAATTCCTTCACACTCTCCATTGGTTTCAGGACAACCATTATTAGATGCAGGTCCTGGTACTGTTGGACATTCGTCCACACCATTTAGTACTCCATCACCATCACAATCTGCATTAGGGTCAGCAGGGTCACATTCACCATTTCCTGGGTCATCACTTTCACAGAATCTTAAGTGATGGTATTCTACATTATCATCACCATCAAAGTTAGCCATGATATCGGCTTTAGAAAGTGTACCACTCAAAACTTCAGTTGCAACATCTCCATAACCACCATCGGCAACAGCCCAGTCAAGTAATGTAACTTCGTAGTATAGATAATCTACATTCATATCATCATTGTCTGGTAATGCAAAACATAGGGGAGTAGCAAAGCTGTCTCCATTGTCATGAACTCCAGTAGTGTTAATTACACCTTCGTATAAGGCCACACCGGCAGAAGAAGTTCCACTCCAGATGCTAACGCTATAACGTGCAGGATAGTGTCTTCCATCATCATCACAATAGTTCGCAAAGAAGCAATATGTAAGAGCAATGTTTGTATCAAGTTCAAAGAACAGGTATCCATACTCATTTACATCACGGTCATCGAAGCAAAGTACAGGAACGTCCACATACTTTTTAACACCTGCTCTAAGGTCAATTGCAATAGGCAAAGCGTTATCTACGAAAGAAGCTAATGGACTTCCGCTTCTTGGAGCTAACCAAATAAGATCTCCGGATGAATTAAAAACAGAAAAGTGATCCAAAGAATAATTTCCAGGAACCAATTCCAGAGCATCATCTTCTACAGTGAATATTTCACCTGCAACAAGATTTACACGATATGGGTTTCCTTCGCTACCAACTACATCGCTTTCTCCCTGAGAAAGTACGATTTCCACATAGGATGGGGTGTCATCTGTACAGGTTGGAATATCTCCCACTGCCTGCTTATCTGCAGCTCTGTTATTCACCAGGTCGCTAATAATAGCACCGAATGATAAGGTTGCTTTGTCTGAATCCGGATTAATTCCGGTTTCCTCGTCTTTAGAACAGGAAGTGAAAAGCATTGCGAAAACAGCCACAAAGCTTAAATACAGTTTAAAATTTCTCATAATTAATTAGTTTTAGTTAATAAATATTTGAATGGTTAAAGTTTAATACTAATAAAAAGTGGCCGGAGGTAATTCCCCCGGCCATACTTTTTAGTGGTTTAAATTATTTACTTGTCCACAAGCTATAGGTAGGGAAGCATCATAAGATCCACCTACATTACGACCATGAACTACTACTGAAAGGTTTTCCCAGTCAGATAATGAAACCCCGGTTAGATCAAATGTCCTTTGGTAAGAATAGAATCCTTCACCATTAGCCACTGGATAAGTAGTATTATCCTCATTAGTAAGAGCTAATTGAACACCTCCATAATAAGGTAATCCTTCTGCCAGGCTTATGTAGCCATCATTATTTGTATCTGCGCTTGCAGGAGGACAGGTAGAATTAGAATTATCATCATGTCCGTGGATATGCTGCATGTGTGGTTGGTTTGGAGTTACTCCAGCAGCAAGAATAGTAGCCTTTAAGATATTATCCTGTACTTCAAAGTAAGCCAAGGCAACAGAGTTAGATCCATTCATAGGATATGCACAAGTCTTGTAATAGTCAGCTGGAGAATCCGGGTCCTCAAAAATTGGAGGAGAGTCATCACCATCACAACCTTCTCTAAAGTGGTAGTAATCAAGATTGTTTTCACCATCAAAGAATCCTTTTACAATAACATCATTAATGCTTCCTTGTCTAATTACAGTCTCTTGAACATTTCCGTATTCATCTGAAGATCTTAAAGTAATCTCGAAGTAGTAGTCATCTTCTCCGGCAGTATCAGGTAAAGCAAAACATAAAGGCTCTGCATAGTAGTCACCATTGTCATAGTAACCTGTTTGATTCTGAACATCCGTATAAAGAACAGTTCCTGTAGCATCTGTTCCGGACCATACACTTACGCTATAAGAAGCAGGATAGTGACGACCACCTTCAGATGGAGGACAGTAGTTTCCAAAAATACAGAACTTAATAGCCTCGTTAGTGTCAAGTTCAAAGAAAAGGTAACCATATTCATTCACGTCACGATCATCATAACAAAGAACAGATACGTCTACATATTTCTTCACACCTGCACGAAGGTCAATGCTTAAAGGAAGAGTCACATCTACAAATTCACCAAGAGCACTTCCCGTTTGAGGAGCGATCCAGATCATCTCACCAGCTGCATTATGCACTGTGAAATAATCAAGGCTATAAACATTAGGATCCAGTTCCAGTTCAGCTACTTCTTCTGTGAAGATCTGTCCTGCAACAAGGTCTACTCTAAAAGGATCGCTTACAGTTCCTACAACATCAGATCCGTTTAAGGAAAGAGCGATTTCAACATAAGCTGGGACATCGTCTGTACATTCAGGAAGGTCTGCTAATGCTTGTTTGGAGGCAGCTCTGTTTGCTACCAGGTCATTTACCAGCGCACCAAAAGTTAAGGTGGCTTTTTCATTGTCCAATGCAGGGTTGTTTTCATTGTCTTTGCTACACGAAGTGAATAGCAATGCAAATACTGCAATGGCACTTAAATAAGTTTTGAAGTTTCTCATAATACAATAGTTTTGGTTCATAATACTTAGTTTTGGTTAATAAAAGAGTTTAGTTGTTTCATTCACAAAAGTTTAGTTCGATTTAAAGATGGGTCTCCCCGCCGGGATACTGATGAAAATTTTCATCACCCAAATTTTAATATTTTATTTAATTGGAATTTTTTAATTAAGTCACCCGGGGCCGGGGCCCCGGACAACATTAATATTTATTTATTACTCACATATTTCTGCATGGACTACCAACCAGAAAGTTCCATCGGAAGTTTCGAAATTGTAGGTTTTTCCAGATGCAGGATCATTATCTGTATTCCCATATTGTCCAGGAGCAATAGTGTCTGGCGCGTCGGTATCGCTAAAGTAGATATGTGTTACACCTACAGTAACTCCATCATTAAGGTTAAGAGTAACGTCAACAGTTCCGTCTTCATGTACAACTACATCTACTTCACCAACTTTCCATCCTTTTGAAAGATCATTTTGACCTGCAGCAGCATAGAAATCAGCAGTAAAGCTTCCGGTTCCATCAACATATTCTGCCCATCCCCATCTTGCATTGGTAAGTCCTAGATCAATAAAAGTGTTATCGCCTACCATAAAAGCAGTTTCACAATCGTCACCACCTTCATCATCATAGTCACAAGCATCACCGATACCATTGTTATTGGAATCTTCTTGTCCAGGGTTAGCAATTGTTGGACAATTGTCGCAAGCATCACCTACTCCGTCACCATCAGTATCCATTTGATCTGGATTAGCAACTTCTGGACAGTTGTCACAAACATCACCATGACCATCACCATCAGTATCTAATTGATCTGGGTTGTAAACATTAGGACAGTTGTCATCATCATTTGGCACTCCATCATTATCATCATCGTCTGGTGGAGGTGTACCATTATCTTCACAACCAAATCTTAAATGCTCGTAATCTACATTAGAATCACCATCAAAATTGTCAAGAATATCCTGCTTACTAAGAGTACCACTAATTACTGTTTCAGTACTAGCATCAACAGTTCCATAGTTTTCTGGCCAATCTAATAAGGTTACCTCATAGTATAGGTAATCAACATCTAATGCATCATTGTCTGGTAAGGCAAAACAAGTAGGAGTTGCATAGTAATCACCATTGTCATATTGACCTGTAGTGGCTACAACATCTGTATATAATGGAGTTCCTGCAGAGCTGGTTCCAGACCAGATACTTACACTGTAGTTAGCAGTATAGTGTCTTCCGTTTGGAGGACAGTAGTTAGCAAAGAAACAGAATTGAAGAGCAACATTGGTATCAAGCTCAAAGAACAAGTAACCATACTCATTTACATCACGATCATCATAACAAAGAACCGGAACGTCTACATATTTTTTAACGCCTGCTCTTAAGTCTATAGCCAGTGGTAGAGGATTAGTTACAAACTCTCCCAAAGCACTTCCTGTTCTTGGTGCTAACCAAATAAGGTCACCGGTTGAATTGTAAACAGAGAAGTGATCCAAAGTATAATCACCTGGCTCAAGTTCTAGCTCTTCATCTTCTTCAGTGAAAAGTTGACCTGCAACAAGATCTACTCTGTAAGGATTCTCAGATGTACCTACAACATCACTACCTCCTAACATAAGAACGATCTCCACGTAAGAAGGAGTATCATCTGTACACTCAGGCAAATCTGCAATCGCCTGTTTTGAAGCCTCTCTGTTGGCCAATAGGTCATTTACAATCGCCCCAAAGGAGACTGTGGCCTTTTCTGAATTCAGGTCGGCTCCACCTGTTTCCTCTTTACTACAGGAAGTAAAGATCATTGCGAATACCGCGAGGTAGGCAATGGATAATTTGAATTTTTTCATAGTGAAAATAGTTTTAATTAATAAATACTTAGAATGGTTAATAAATTATATATGTAAATATCCAACAAAGGATGACTTACCAAATTCTAAAAAACTAGCGGGGTTTTGATAATAAGAAGCAGAGTGGGGGTGACTTTCTTATTTAGTGTAAATTTAGAGGCGTTCTTGCTTTAAACCTATGGGGGAATTCCCCTATAAAATTGGTTAACCTTATGTTAAGCCACACGTAAGTCTATCATATTGTGGCTAATAGCATAAATGATGCTTTCCAGGATCGTCTCAGAATTTGTTCTTTTTATAATATTTGCTCGGTGTTTTTCTATGGTTTTAGGTGAAATAAATAATGTCTCAGATATTTCCTTAGTCTTATATCCTTTACATAATAGTTGAATGATCTCCTTTTCCCTTTTTGTAAAACTAAATTTGGTCAACTGGCTGTTCTCCTCAAAACATTCCTCTACCATAGCCGAGTTGGTTCCTATAGACTCCGTAACCAGATCTTCTTCCTGGGAGAAGTGAATCATCATTATATACTGACCGTTGAGCATTTTGTCAAGTTTTGAAAAACTGATCTTAGCATTTCTTACTTTATTATTTTTTAATCTTAAGGCTGTTTTCGTCACCGCCTTCATATGTTTACCTCTTGCGAAATTCCTTAAGCTTTCTCTAACCTTTGCTTTATTCTCACATTTAACAAAATCTGTAAGCCTAATCCCATCTGCCTTATCAATCTTAAATGTTTGCTTGAAAGCGTCATTCATAGAGATAATAGATTCCTGTTGTAATAAGACAACAGGATTGGATAATAAATTAAAGAGGCCAAGAAAGGAATCTTTCCAGTAGTTGGTAAGAGAGGAATTGGAATAAACCCTGTGCATTATTTTTCCGCAGAGATTTCCAGGACTTAAGGACGTATAATACATTTCATCTACAGAATCCTTATAATTTTTTTCCAACTTCCCTCTCGCAGTTTCATCTGCATATAACATCAACCAGCACTTATTTAAAAAATGGGTTGATTTGAAATTCGAAATGTTTTTTAAGCTGTTGGGATCTATAGAAGTATGATCTATTAATATGATATCCGGCAATAAATTAAGAGCTGTGTGAAAGCCCGAGTGCATAGAGGTAACCACGTTTATTTGAAAATGAAGACTTAATCCCTCTTTAATGTCTGCAACAAAATCTGTATTGTTACTAATAAGTAAAAGTTGTTTTTTTTCCGTATTCATCCCTCAACATTTAATTTTTTTAATTAATAATGTTTGTAGGCCAATAATTGAATTTGGGACAGCAAATCAATTATGCGCATTGCAAAAACTTCACATTTCTTCTCGGGGGGGGGGTGTAAAATTTTAATTGTTTTCAATTGAAAACACAAAAGGGGTAGGGAATGAATTTTTTTGTCCTGTCTTGGTGGACACGAAAAATCCAGGGGGGATTTTGTGAGAGTAAAGATAAGAATTTCCTATGTTGACCAATGTCGACAACAAAGTTTTAAGAACAAATTATTGAATCCTATTAATGTTTTGTTAAGGGCTACAAGACTGTTTTTCAGGTTTCTTAAAATTTTAGAAGATGCAGTTGGAGAGAACTCTGTTCCTTTTTAGTTAGCAACAGTTTAAGTACCTTTGCCCACTTGAATTTAAATATGGTGAGAGAGGAAGAATATATTGAAGTCCTGGGCGCAAGGGTACATAATTTAAAAAATATAGATGTATCAATTCCCCGGGAAAAATTGGTTGTAATAACAGGTTTATCCGGCTCGGGAAAATCTTCCCTGGCTTTTGATACAATTTATGCTGAAGGGCAAAGACGTTATATAGAAACTTTTTCAGCTTATGCACGGCAGTTCCTTGGCGGGCTTGAGCGTCCGGATGTTGATAAAATAGAAGGACTATCTCCCGTGATTGCAATAGAACAAAAGACCACCAGTAAAAACCCCCGTAGTACGGTAGGTACTATTACAGAAATTTATGATTTCCTGCGGCTATTGTATGCCCGTACGGCAGAAGCTTACAGTTATAACACAGGGGAGAAAATGGTGAGTTATAACGATGAACAAATTAAAGAACTTATTGTAGAGGATTTCAAGGATAAACGCATTAATATTTTGGCGCCGGTTATTCGCTCAAGGAAAGGCCATTACAGGGAACTTTTCGAGCAAATATCGAAACAGGGTTTTCTGAAAGTTCGCGTGGATGGGGAGGTTAGAGATCTGGTCAAGGGAATGAAACTGGATCGCTATAAAGTACATGAAATAGAGATCGTGGTGGACCGCCTGAAAATTGATGCAAATGCTGATGGGCAAAAGAGGCTGAATGATAGTATTAAAACCGCGATGTATCATGGAGATGATGTTCTTATGGTGTTAGAGCAGGATAGCGGAGAAGTGAGATACTTTAGCCGAAATCTTATGTGCCCTACTACCGGTATCTCCTACCCTAACCCGGAACCCAATAATTTTTCATTTAACTCACCAAAAGGAGCCTGCCCCACCTGTAATGGGATTGGAGCCCTACACCAGGTGAATCCGGATAAATTGATCCCGGATAGATCCAAATCAATTAAGAGCGGGGCCCTTGCACCTCACGGCCCTCAGAAAAAAAACTGGGTATTCTCCCAGCTGGAGCTTATTGCTGAAAAATTTGATTTCAAATTAAGTGACCCCGTTAAATCTATCCCGGAAGCGGCACTGGAAATGATCCTTTACGGAGGTAAAGAAAAATTTTCCAAAGAATCTAAAACCCTTGGGATCACAAGGGAGTTTAAAATAGATTTTGAAGGGGTGGCTACTTTTATTGAAACTACCTATAATAATAATGACTCGGCCTCCTTGAGAAGGTGGGCAAAAGAGTATATGGACAAAATTACCTGTCCAACCTGTGAAGGCAGCAGGCTAAAAAGGGAGGCCCTGTTTTTTAAGCTGAATGGCCAGAACATAGCTGAATTAGCCAATAAAGATATTACAGATCTTGCTTCCTGGTTTGAAGATTTGGAAAAACATCTTTCAGAAAAACAACTGCTAATAGCATCAGAAGTAATTAAGGAAATTAAGTCTCGCTTACAGTTTTTGGTAGACGTAGGGCTTACATATCTATCCCTTAACCGAAGTTCCAAATCTCTATCCGGAGGGGAGGCGCAGCGCATACGGCTGGCCACTCAAATTGGCTCCCAGCTTGTTGGCGTGCTTTACATTCTTGATGAACCCAGTATAGGTTTGCACCAAAGAGATAATGACAAGCTCATTAATTCCCTGGAAGCTCTTAGAGACCTGGGGAATTCTGTTATTGTTGTTGAACATGACAAGGATATGATAGAGCGTGCAGACCATGTAATAGATATAGGCCCGCGCGCAGGTAAGCATGGTGGAGAAATAATAAGCCAGGGCACACCGGCACAAATAAAATTACACGACACTATTACCGCATCCTACCTGAATGGAACCAAAGAAATCGAAGTTCCATTAAAACGCAGGAAAGGGAATGGAAAAAACATTGTTCTTAAAGGCGCAACAGGAAATAATTTAAAAAATGTTACCGTTAAGATCCCATTGGGTAAAATGGTGGCTGTTACCGGGGTATCCGGTAGTGGAAAATCCACTCTTATCAATGAGACCCTCTACCCTATTATGAATGCCCATTACTTCAATGGAGTAAAAGTTCCCCTGCCTTATAAAAAAATAACCGGCCTGGAGCATATAGATAAGGTAATAGACATTAACCAAACTCCAATTGGACGTACCCCGAGATCAAATCCTGCTACTTATACCGGGGTTTTTTCTGAAATAAGAAACTTATTTGCGAAAACTCCTGAAGCTTTAATTCGCGGATATAAACCCGGAAGATTCAGCTTTAATGTAAAGGGAGGGAGATGTGAGACTTGTAAAGGAGGAGGTTTAAGGGTCATTGAAATGAATTTCTTACCAGATGTGTATGTAGAGTGCGAGACCTGCCAGGGGAAACGTTTTAACAGGGAAACCCTGGAAATAAGGTATAAAGGAAAATCTATTGCAGATGTTCTTGAAATGACAATTAATGATGCAACAGACTTCTTTGAGCTTATACCTAAAATATATCGTAAGTTAAAAACCATAAAGGACGTGGGACTGGGCTATGTCACGCTGGGGCAGCAAAGCACTACCCTTTCCGGAGGGGAAGCCCAGCGTATTAAACTGGCATCTGAACTTTCCAAGCGGGACACAGGGAATACCTTCTATATTCTTGATGAACCTACGACCGGTTTACATTTTGAAGACGTACGGGTATTAATGGATGTTCTTAATAAATTAGTTAAAAAAGGAAACACCGTGCTTATCATTGAGCATAACCTGGATGTAATAAAAATGGCCGACTTCATTATTGATATTGGCTATGAAGGCGGAAAAAATGGCGGAGAACTGGTTGCCAGCGGTACGCCTGAAGAAGTTGCCAAACATAAAACAAGTTATACTGCAGCATATTTAAAAAGAGAGTTACAATCTAAAAAAGTAGAAAAAATATAATGAGAGCCAAACAAGGAAATAAAGCCTGGAATGAGATTAAAACGAATGATTCCTGGGCCATTTTTAAAATAATGGGAGAATTTGTAAAAGGATATGAGAAACTAAGCCAAATAGGTCCATGTGTTTCAGTCTTTGGATCTGCCAGGACAAAACCAGATCACAAATATTATAAATTAACTGAAAAGATAGCCCAGAAGATCGTTGACCATGGCTATGGTGTCATCACAGGTGGTGGCCCGGGGATAATGGAAGCAGGTAACAAAGGAGCCCATTTAGGAGGGGGAACTTCTGTAGGTCTAAATATTGATCTGCCATTTGAACAACATGACAACCCTTATATTGACAGGGATAAAAGCCTGGATTTTGATTATTTCTTTGTTAGAAAAGTTATGTTTGTAAAATATTCACAGGGCTTTGTAGTTATGCCCGGAGGATTTGGTACTCTGGATGAGTTATTTGAAGCTATTACCCTTATCCAAACCAATAAGATCGATAAATTTCCTATAATCTTAGTTGGAACAGATTTTTGGGGTGGACTTATTGACTGGGTTAGAGCTACCCTTCTGGATACATTTCAAAATATAAGTGATGGTGATATTGACCTGCTACATGTTGTGGACACAGAGGACCAGGTAATAGAAATTCTGGACAGATTCTATGATGAGTATAACTTAAGTCCTAATTTTTAATTAAATATTTATTGTAGTACAACTTTTCGCAGTTTATTTGAGGCGGAATTCATAACCCTAATTAACATTAAACCGGTGTTCTCATTTGAATAAAAAATTCATTTTTTTCATTTTTCTAATATCCCTGGTTTCACCGCGGGCATTTGGGCAAATAGATATGAATATTATTGCCGTATTGAATGATTCTACAAGAATATTCAACATACAGCAGGAAATACTATATGAAAACACCAGTGAACATGCCCTAAATGAAATATATTTAAATGACTGGGCAAACAGCTTCAAAGATAAATCTACTCCCCTTGCCCGGCGCTTTGCTGAAGATTACCTTAGAAGATTCCATTTTGCCCGGGAAGATGAGCGCGGCTCTACCAAGATTTATAGTATCACTAATGAAAATGTGCAGCCCTTCGCCTGGGAAAGACCGGAAGGATATCCGGATATAATTAAGGTAATTTTGGAAAAACCACTCTTTCCCGGAGAAAAAGTGGAAATTAACCTGTTATACAGCGTCAAGATCCCTACAGAAAAATTTACAAGATTTGGGTTTGATGATGTCGGAAATTTTAAGCTGAAATACTGGTACATAAACCCGGCTGTTTTTGATGAGGAGTGGAAGATTTACAGTGACAGGAATATTGGAGACCAGTATACCACGCCTGCAAATATTAAGATCAGGCTATCTACAAAACCCTACTTATATGTAGGATCTTCCCTTAATGTGGATAATGTTGTTACAGAGAATATATATAAAACCACATTTTTATCTGGTAACAACAGAATTAACCCCCAACTATATCTTACCCGTAGCTTTAGATTTGAATCCATTGAAGTAAACCAAACCGAAATTTTGACCAATCTGGAAGACGATGGTCTTATGATGGGGATGAAGGGAATTATCCTCAACCGGATTTTGAAGTTTTTGGAATTGAGATTGGGGCCGTATCCTCACAAGACCATGATGGTTACACGTGAAGATTATCTCAATAACCCTGTTTACGGCCTCAACCAGTTACCACAATTTATAAGGCCTTTTCCAGATGGTTTTCAATATGATATAAAACAGTTAAAGGCTGTTACAGATCATTACCTAAAAAACACCCTTTTCCTTAATCCCAGGGAAGAACAATGGGTGTATGATGCAATTCATATTTCATTAATGATGGACTACGTTGACCTTCATTATCCCGATATGAAACTATTAGGGTCTTTTAGTGATTTTATTGGTATACGATGGTTTCATGCATCAACTCTTGAATTTAATGATCAATATCCTTTCTTATACCTTCATATGGCCAGAATGAACCTGGACCAGCCACTCACTACCACCCAGGATTCCCTCGTGAAATTCAATAAGAATATCGCGAATGCCTATAAAGCCGGAACGGGATTAAAATATGTAGAGGATTTTTTGGGGGATGATGCCGTAAAATATTCCATAGAAGAATTTTATAAGGAAAACACCTTAAAGCCAACCGGGGCAGAGGAATTCAAAAATATTCTTCAGAAAAATGCTGAGAAAGATATCTCCTGGTTCTTTGATGATTATGTTGACAGCAGCGGAAAAATTGATTTTAAAATTAAGAGGGTAAGAAAAAGTCGGGACTCTCTGGAAGTAACCATAAAAAACAAAAAAGATAATAATATGCCGGTTTCCCTTTATGGACTTAAGGACGGGAACATTGTTTATAAAACCTGGGTTGAAAATACCACAGAAAATCAACGGGTCACCATACCCAGAGAAGGAATAGACAGGCTGGCACTTAACTACGAAGGTGTAATCCCGGAAATTAACAGGCGGGACAATTTTAAAGGAATAAATACCCTGCTTAATAAACCAGTACAATTTAGGTTGCTTCAGGATGTGGAAGACCCACGTTACTACCAGGTGTTTTTTATGCCAGAATTCTCCTTTAACCTTTATGATGGGATTTCCGTTGGTCCCAAGGTTTATAATAAGCCGTTTTTAAATCGCAGATTTGATTTTAAGATTTCCCCTAAATATGGGTTTGGAAGTGAAACTCTGGTTGGTTCTGCTTCCTTTAGCAATACTCACTTCCTTGATGATGATAATCTCTTTGCAATGCGCTATGGTGTGGGAGGGGTTCGGTTTTCTTACGGCTATAACTTATTCTATGAGAAGTTCACCCCTTATCTGGGCTTTTTCTTCAGAAATAATTATTTAAGGGATAATGAGCGCCAAAGTCTTATCCTGCGTAATGTAAATGTACAAAGGGATTATGATCCTTTAAATCCCATAGACCAACCGGAATATAATGTTTTCAATGTAAGTTATAATTACAGCGATACAAATCTTGTAGATTAT
>DATHWA010000096.1:0-7115 GCA_035461025.1 Gillisia sp.
GAAAGATTTTATACCTGAATTCTCATCTCCCTACGACAGTTCCCTCACAGTGGGAGATCTTTCTTCCATGGCTTCCGGTTTAAACTGGAATGAAGATTATTACAATCCCTTCGCACAGACTGCACGTGCATATTTTGACACAGATATAAGGAGAATGATCAATGATCTCGAAATTACCTCCCCTCCGGGACAGGAATATGAATATTTGAGCGGCAATACCTTACTATTGGGAATGGTACTTGAAAAGGCTACCGGCAAAACCTTATCCCAGTACCTCAGCGAGAGTTTTTGGAAACCTTTAGGAATGCAGAATGATGCTCTATGGCAACTGGACAGTGAGGAAAGCGGTCTTGAAAAAGCATATTGTTGCATCGCCAGTAATGCCAGGGATTTTGCACGATTCGGAAAACTTTTTAAGAATTACGGCAAATGGAATGGCCAACAGATCCTGGATTCCTCATTTGTTGCAACTGCCACCACGCCCAGGTTCAGTGATTCTCCTCAATATGGATACGGATTTTGGCTGAGTGACTATAAGGAAAAGGAAATATTTTATATGCGGGGTGTTCTTGGCCAGTATGTAATAGTAATCCCGGAAGATGATCTTATAATTGTGAGGCTGGGCCATAATCTTATAAAACGAGAAGAGAACGAAGAACATGCACCAGATTTCTTTATCTATATTGATGAAACTTATAAAATGCTAAGCTATGCTTCGAAAGATCAATCCTGAACATATTCTTTTTCTCGATATAGAGACTGTTCCGGAAGAAAAGCACTACAAAACTCTTTCTTCAGAAAAACAGAAACTCTGGGAAGAAAAATCGCGATACCAACGCAAGGAAGAATTCACAGCAGAGGAGTTCTATGACCGTGCAGGAATATGGGCAGAATTTGGTAAGATAATCTGTATTTCTGTGGGATATTTTAAAATTAAGGATGACCGGCGCACTCTGAGGATTACCACTTTTAATGGGCCGGAGGAGAAGTTGTTACAGGATTTTTCTCACCTCCTTGAAAGCCATTTTTATAAACCTCATCATTTACTGTGCGCTCACAATGGTAAGGAGTTTGATTTCCCTTATATCGCCAGGAGAATGTTGATCCACAATTTACCTCTGCCTGAAAAACTGAATATGTTTGGACGTAAGCCCTGGGAAGTCCCACATCTGGACACACTCGAGTTATGGAAATTTGGAGATTATAAACACTATACTTCCCTAAAGCTTCTCACTAATGTACTTGGGATCCCATCTCCAAAAGAAGATATTGATGGCAGTGAGGTAAGAGATGTATACTATATAGACAATCAATTGGGACGTATAATTAATTATTGTGAGAGGGATGTTATAGCTATTGCCCAGATAATTTTAAAGTTGAGGCAGGAAGAACTTCTTAAAGAATCAGAGATCGTAAGCGTATAATGAGGCTCATTAAATAGAAATGCCCCTAAAAGATTTGTACACTTTAGGGGCATTCTTAAATTAATGACGTTTACTTAATCTAGAGATCAAATTTGATGCCTTGGGCTAATGGCAGCTCTGTAGTGTAATTAATGGTATTTGTCTGGCGTCTCATATAGATCTTCCAGGCATCAGAACCGGATTCACGGCCACCTCCGGTGTCTTTTTCCCCTCCAAAAGCACCACCAATTTCAGCTCCGCTGGTTCCTATGTTTACGTTGGCTATCCCACAGTCACTTCCTGCAACAGAAAGGAAATGTTCTGCTTCTCTTAAGTTGTTGGTCATAATAGCAGATGATAAGCCCTGACGAACGCCATTTTGAAGTTTCAGTGCATTTTCAACATCCCCGCTGTATTTCATAATATAAAGTACAGGCGCAAAAGTTTCGTGCTGGACGATCTCGAAATGATTTTCAGCTTCAGCAATTGCAGGCTTAACGTAGCAACCGCTTTCATACCCTTCTCCTTCAAGGACTCCGCCTTCCACGATTATATTTCCACCTTCTTCCACAACTTTATCCAATGCATGTTGGTAGTTCTTTACCGCATCTTTGTCAATTAAAGGACCAACGTGGTTTTTCTCATCCAGTGGGTTTCCTATGCGAATTTGCTTGTAAGCAGTCACGATGGCATCTTTTACCTTATCGTAAATAGATTCGTGAATAATTAGTCTTCTTGTAGAGGTACAGCGCTGTCCGGCCGTACCTACAGCACCAAACACAGCTCCAATGACAGTCATTTTTATATCGGCATCAGGAGTAACAATAATCGCGTTATTACCTCCAAGTTCAAGTAATGATTTCCCCAGGCGCTCACCTACTTTGGCAGCAACTATCTTTCCCATCCTGGTAGATCCCGTGGCAGAGATAAGTGGAATACGTTCATCTGTAGTCATCATTTCTCCTACTTTATAATCTCCTGTAACAAGGCAGGAAATCCCTTCCGGCACCCCATTTTCGCTAAATACCCGTGCCGCGATCTTTTGGCAGGCAACGGAAGTGACAGGTGTTTTTTCAGATCCCTTCCATACACAAGCGTCTCCACAAACCCACGCCAGGGCAGTGTTCCATGACCATACGGCCACAGGGAAGTTAAAGGCAGAGATTATTCCAACTACTCCCAACGGGTGGTACTGCTCATACATTCTGTGCCCCGGCCGCTCACTATGCATTGTAAGACCGTGCAATTGTCTGGATAATCCAACTGCAAAATCACATATATCTATCATCTCCTGCACCTCACCCAGGCCTTCCTGGTAAGATTTTCCCATTTCATAAGATACCAGTTTTCCTAGTGGTTCTTTTAATCGGCGCAGTTCCTCATTGAACTTCCTTACTATTTCCCCACGTTGTGGGGATGGCATTTTTCTCCAGGATTGAAAACCTTCAGTGGCAGCGTTCATTACCTTTTCATAATCTTCCCGGGTAGTGGCCTTAACTTTCCCTATTAAAGCACCGTCAACCGGAGAGTAGGATTCAATGATCTCTCCGCTGGCAAAGAAATCTTTTCCGGTAGATGTACCATTGTTAATATCCTCGATCCCCAGATCTTTCAGCGCCTGTTTAATTCCAAATTTTTCGGCAATTTCACTCATTAATAATCTGTTTTTATCTGTTTTTTGTTTGTTTCTCGCTAAAATACATATTCTTAAAGGAAAGCTGCATATTAAGATCTATGCATTTTCAGAAGCTATAAATCTTTCGTCGGTTTCCATCACGGTACCACATTTATCGCAGGTTCGCAGTTCCTCACTCTGGTAAAAATGCCTGAAATGCCTCAAAAAATCTGTTTCTATATTTTCCAGAGGGAAGTACACCTCGTATAGCTTGTGATTACAATTGTCACAGAACCATAACAAGCCATCCTCACCAACTTCTCCCACTCTCTTTCGTTCAATGACCAGGCCAATAGAACCCTCGTGGCGTACCGGGGAATGTGGAACTTTACCCGGATGCAGATACATATCGCCAGGCCCCAGTGTCATTGTCTTCTTCTCCCCATTCTCCTGCACATGTACCTCAATATTGCCTTCCAGCTGATAAAAAAGTTCCTCGGTTTCATTATAGTGATAATCCTTGCGAGCATTTGGACCGCCCACAACCATGACGATATAATCTTCAGATTCCTTATAGATATTCTTATTACCAACAGGTGGTTTAAGAAGATCCCGGTTTTGCTCAATCCACTTATTAAGATTAAAAGGTTTATTAATTGTCATAGCTTTATATTTTTATTGTTTAAAATTAAGCATTCTCTCTTACAAAAGCTGCTGTTCATGCAAATGAATTGGGCGTGTGCTATGCACCGCGCTATCCGCTACAAGTCCTCGCCCAAGAAAAATGGGCTCCGGGCTTTTCGCTCCTATCGCTCACGCAGTTCTAAGCAACATTCTGCTTAACCAGAGGCTTGAAATTCTAAATTTTATTTTTCTTACTTTTAATGCTTCTTTTCAATATTCAACCTTATGAAAAAATTTCTTGTACTATTATCACTTACAGTAGCATTCTCCTGCAACAAGGCGGCAGAAGAAAAAAAACCTATTGGTGAAACTGCAGCTCAACCTGAATCTGACAGGATACAGGGCGATAACTTTGGGATCGTGATTCACGGTGGGGCAGGAACCATACTAAAAGAAAATATGACAGATTCCCTGGAGGCCGCTTATAAAGAAGTCCTGGAGGAAGCTATTCGCACAGGTCACAAGATCCTGTCAGATGGTGGTTCTTCTATAGAAGCAATTCAAAGAACAATAAATGTAATGGAAGATTCTCCTTTGTTTAATGCAGGAAAAGGGGCAGTATTTACAAATGAAGAGACGAACGAGTTGGACGCGGCCATAATGGACGGAGAAACACTGGAAGCCGGAGCAATTGCAGGCGTTACTACTATAAAAAATCCCATTAACCTTGCGTTTGAGGTAATGAAGAATTCCCCGCATGTACTGCTTTCCGGCAAAGGAGCAGAGCAGTTTGCTACAGAAAGAGGTATTGAAGTAGTTGATCCTTCCTATTTCTATGACGAAAAACGATTCAATTCCCTTCAAAGGATAAAAGATTCAGAAAAAACACAGCTGGACCATGATGCAGAAAAAATGGCCCTTTTGGATCCCTTTATAAAAGATTCAAAATTCGGAACTGTTGGTGCCGTGGCATTGGATAAGAACGGGAATATAGCAGCGGGAACCTCAACAGGGGGAATGACCAATAAAAAATGGAATAGAATTGGGGATGTACCCATCATTGGCGCGGGAACTTATGCCAATAATGCCACCTGTGCCGTCTCTGCAACCGGCTGGGGAGAATATTTTATTCGTGGGGTTGTAGCCTATGATATTTCTGCTATGATGGAATATCGTAAAATGAGTTTACAACAAGCCGCGACTACTGTTATTCAGGATAAACTCACAGAACTTGGAGGAGAAGGGGGGATCATTGCCATAGATGCTAAAGGTAATATCGCCATGGAGTTCAATTCTGCAGGAATGTATCGGGCCGCTATGAACCGGGACGGGGAACTCACACTTGGGATCTATGCCGAGAACGAACAGGAAGAATAACGTCATCATAACTTATTGAGTATCCATCCCGCCTTAAGAGCGGGATTTTTTTTAACATAAAATTAAGTTTTGATTGTTCGGATTGAACCGAACTAATCGGTAGTTTTGCTGGTTTAAATTTCAGAAATGACAAAACAAGAATTGCGCAGGGAGAAAATGGAGCTCATTGAACAAATGGGAGTGCTATTCGAAAAGGAAAACCTGGCTCCTTTGGCTGCGAGGATTTTTGCGACTGTAATACTTACCGGGAAACAGGGAATTACTTTTGATGAGCTTGTAAATGATCTCAACACCAGTAAAAGCACGGTTTCCACTCATTTGGAAAATTTGCAGGCTACCAATCGCGTCCAATATTTTACAAAACCCGGGGACAGGAAGAGATATTTTACCATTAACCCCTCCCTAATGCTCAATGTTCTTGATGACATGATGGAAAAATGGGATTCCCAAATGAGAGTTCATGAGAAGGTTCTTGTTTATAAGAAAAAGCATAATGAGCTCGTTGAAAAAGAAAATGGGATACTATTCGATCTGGAATTTCAAAGGGATTATCTCACTTTTTTAGGCGAAGCTACCACGTCAATTCAAAAACTGAAACAAAAAATTATTAAAAGAACTCCGCAATAAACCCGCAAGTTGTAATTAGATGAAAAAGATATATTCCCTTTTATTTATAAGTCTCTCTCTTTTTTCCTGTCAGGAAAACAGCGGGGAGCAGGAACAGGAACCGTCAACCTATCCGGTAATTGAGGTTCCTGTGAGAACCGTTACAGATTTTTCCTCCTACCCTGCAAATATTGAAGGAACTGTAAACAGCGCGGTAAGGGCTAAGGTACCCGGATATATCACAAGTGTCCTGGTAGATGAGGGCCAGAAAGTAAAAAAGGGTCAGCCCCTTTTCAGGCTTGAAACAGAATCCCTTTCCCAGGACGCAGAAGCTGCCCAGGCTGCAGTAAACGCCGCACAGGTGGAGGTAGATAAACTTGTCCCCCTTGTAGAAAAGAACATAATAAGTGAAGTGCAACTTGAAACAGCCAAAGCACGACTTGCCCAGGCCAGGAGCGGTTACAACAGTATTGCTGCAAATATTGGATATGCCAACATCCAGAGCCCGGTAGATGGATATGTAGGAGCTATTAATTTTAGGAGCGGAAATCTTGTGAGTCCTACAGATGCACTGCCGCTAACTACAGTTTCACAAACAGAGGAGGTGTATGCTTTTTTCTCCATGAACGAAGCGGAATATTATGATTTTATGGAAAATGCAAAAGGGGATTCCCGCCAGGAAAAACTTGATAATTTTCCAGCTGTAAAACTTATCCTTGCCGGGGACAGGGAGTATGGACATGAGGGGGAAATAAAGACTATTAACTCCCAGGTCGATACCAGGACCGGTACGATTAATTTCAGGGCTACTTTCCCAAATCCCGAAGGCCTTCTGGCTACCGGAAATTCCGGAAGGATCCTTATCCCGCGAACCTATGAGGAGGTGCTGGTAATCCCGTCCAAAGCCACCTATGAATCCCAGGGAAGGGTTTATACTTTTAAACTTACCCGGGGGGATACCGTAAGAAACACCCTCATACAGGGAAATAAAAGAATTGGGGACCTAATTATAGTTGAAAGCGGCCTGCAGGCCGGGGAAACCATAGTGGCAGAGGGGGTAGCCAAATTAAGGGATGGCCAGAAGATAACTCCCAACCCAACTGCGATAGACAGTATTATAGGGCAAATCCAACCCGTTTTTAAATAAAAAATCATGCTAAGAGTATTTATAGAGCGGCCGGTACTGTCCACGGTAATTTCAATTATCCTGGTAATCCTTGGTTTGCTGAGTATGCAAACACTTCCTGTTACTCAATACCCTGATATCGCCCCTCCCACGGTGCAAATTAGTGTAGGGTATCCCGGAGCCAATGCAGAGACTATTCTTGAAAGCGTTATAATTCCAATTGAGGAACAGATAAATGGGGTGGAAGGAATGACTTATATCACCTCCAGTGCCAGTAATGACGGAAATGGAAGTATTCAGGTTTTCTTTAATCAGGATATTGATCCGGATATTGCAGCCGTAAATGTGCAAAGCAGGGTCTCCA
>DATHWA010000097.1:0-6011 GCA_035461025.1 Gillisia sp.
TTTTTAATCCTTAGCCTTGACATATCACAATGGTGGATGTTACTGCTCACCATAGTAATGGGTGCAGGAATGGCCGGAGTAGGAATGAATAGAATGCACGATGGCAACCACGGCTCCTATTCCAGTAAAAAATGGGTCAATAATTTTATGGGTGGAACTATTTATGTCCTTGCGGGGAATGTCTACAACTGGCAGGTACAGCATAATGTATTGCATCATACTTATACTAATATCCACGGCCACGATGAAGATCTCGATGCGGGCCGTATCATTCGGTTTTCTGAACATGCCAAATGGGCAAAGTTTCATAGGTTTCAGCAATATTATTCAGTATTCCTATATGGGCTTCTAACATTTAACTGGGCACTAACTACAGATTTCAAACAAACAAAAAGATACCTTTCAAAAAAGCTGGCATATGGAAAACTTCCATCCCCGGTAAAACAGTGGAGTATTATCGCTATAACCAAGCTCATTTATGTTGGCATCTGGATCGTGATACCAATGCTTATTCTCTCCATCTCATGGTGGAAAATTTTGATTGGTTTTTTCATAATGCACTATACCGCAGGTTTAATTCTTAGTATTGTTTTTCAACTTGCCCATGTCGTGAAACAAACTGAAATGCCACTGCCGGATGAGACAGGCTCCATGAAAAACACCTGGGCTATTCACCAGCTTTACACAACAGTAAATTTTGCCACTAATAATAAGATCGTTAATTGGTTTACAGGTGGGCTTAACCACCAGGTGGAACATCATATATTCCCAAACATAAGCCATATACATTATTCCAGGATCGCCAAGATCGTGAAGGAAACAGCAGCAGAATGCAACCTGCCATATAACGAATATAAAACCACCAGAGCAGCGATCATCGCCCATTTTACCCATTTACAGGAAATGGGTAGAAAACCGGCAATTTCAGCTTAAGTCTTATTATAACCAACCATTTCTATGCAAAAAAAATTATCTGACAGAATCAACAACCTTGCAACTTCCCAAACCCTGGCAATGGCAGCCAAAACAAGGGAATTAAGAGAGGAAGGTAAAGATATTATTGGCCTTAGCCTGGGAGAACCGGACTTCAACACGCCAGATTTCATTAAAGAGGCTGCCATCCAGGCAATTAATGATAATTATAATTCCTACACCCCTGTAGATGGGTATGTGGAATTAAAGGATGCAATCATCCATAAGTTCAAAAGAGATAACAACCTTACCTATAACAGGGCTCAAATAGTAGTTTCTACGGGGGCAAAACAATCTCTGGCTAATACGGCAATGGTTATTCTTAATCCCGGGGATGAGGTTATCTTACCGTGCCCTTACTGGGTAAGCTATGCTGAAATTATTAAGCTTGCAGAAGGTGTGCCGGTGGAAATCCCAACTACCGTAGACAGCGATTTTAAGATCACCCCGGAGCAATTGGAAAAAGTCATTACTCCCAAAACCCGAATGATATGGTACAGCTCCCCCTCCAACCCCAGCGGAATGGTTTACAGCAGGGAAGAATTACGTGCCCTTGCAGATGTGCTTGCAAAGTATCCCGATATCATCGTATTAAGTGATGAGATCTATGAACACATCAATTTTGTAGGAGATCACGCGTCTATGGCAGAATTTGATGACATGTACGACCGGGTTGTTACTGTGAACGGAGTTTCTAAGGCTTTTGCAATGACCGGATGGCGTATTGGATATATTGGAGCACCGGAGTGGATTGCCCGTGCCTGCAACAAGATACAGGGTCAAATTACAAGTGGAGCAAACTGTATTGCACAGAGAGCAGTGATCACTGCGCTGGAAGCACCAGTGAGCAGCATTAAGTACATGGTAGATAAATTTAAAGAACGCAGGAAACTTATAATATCCCTTCTTGATGGAATAGAAGGCTTTAAAACCACAGAACCGGATGGGGCATTCTATGTTTTTCCCGATGTTTCTTACTTCTTTGGAAAAACCTTAAAAGGCCACCACATTAAAGATGCTACAGATTTTTCTATGTTCCTGCTTGAGGAAGCATTGGTAGCAACAGTTACAGGAGATGCCTTTGGTAACCCGGATTGTATACGGTTTTCCTATGCAGCAAGTGAAGCCCAAATAGAAGAAGCAATGAAAAGAATAAAAGCTGCTGTTAGTGCTTAGCTAAGCGAACAAAATATTATTTATTTAAATGAGCCTACGGGCTCATTTTTTTTATCTGTTACGCCAAAAGAAAGGGGTGAACAGGATCAAAACGGTAAAAAGTTCCAGCCTGCCTATTAGCATTAAAAAAGCAGCCCACCATTTCCCTGCATCGGGAAGGATGTCATAATTATTTATTGGTCCCAGACTACCAAAGGCCGGCCCCATATTGGCAAGGGAAGAAGCAGAGGCTCCAATGGAAGTTATATAATCAAGCCCTATAAAACCGAAAACCAGCGACCCAATGATGAATGACAACATATATAATATGAAGAATCCCAGGATATTAAAAACGATTTCCTTACTTATAGCCTTCCCATTATACCTTACCGGCAAAATAGCGTTTGGATGAAGGCTTCTTCTAAATTCGGTTACCCCGTTTCTAATCATAATCACATGTCTCATTACCTTCACCCCTCCCGCAGTTGACCCTGCAGATCCTCCCAGAAAAAACAATCCAAAAAAGAATACAGTAAGAAATGGTGTCCACATGGTATAATCGGCTGAAATAAATCCGGTGGTGGAAATGATAGACACAACCTGGAACAGTGCATGTCTAAAAGCGCTTTCAGCTTCCCCCAGCGGCATTGGGTGCTCAATTGCAGAGAATGGAACATTGGCATGGAAATATATGCTTAAGGCAGCTAATACCGTGAATGTTGCAATAAAAGTAAAATACCATTTGAATTCTGTATCGTGAAGCACTTTCTGCACCCTGCCTTTGAAACTAAAGTAACTAAGAACAAAATTGGTCCCGGCAAGGAACATAAAAACAATAGTGATATACTGGATAACAGGTTGGTCATTCCAATAGGCCAGGCTCACATTTTTTGTGGAAAATCCTCCGGTTGAAATCGTGCTCATCGCATGGTTCACCGCGTCAAAAAGACCCATTCCCGCTACTTTTAAGAGTATGGCCTGTGCTATAGTATATGAAATATAGATGAGCCACAATCTTTTTGCCGTATCGGCTATACGGGGTTTTAATTTATCTGTATTGGGTCCCGGGGCTTCAGCTGCAAAAAGCTGCATTCCTCCAATTCCAAGCAACGGAAGGATTGCTATAGTGAGTACAATAATACCCATACCTCCAATCCAGTGTGTAAGACTTCTCCAGAAGAGAATGCTCTTCGGCATAACCTCAATATCGTTCAAAATCGAAGCCCCGGTAGTTGTATACCCGGAAATGGTTTCAAAAAAGGCGTTTGTAAAGGTGGGAATAGCTTCAGTTAAAAGATATGGTAAAGTTCCGCTTAAGGATATAAATATCCATCCCAGGCTTACTATAAGATAACCTTCCCTTTTTTTTAATTCCCGGTGATGATCTTTGGTAGCATACATTAAAAGAACCCCTGCAAAGGATGCTACCAGGGAAGATGCAAGAATCTGGAGGGTCACCCCGTCTTCATAATACCAGCTTACCAAAACTGCTAAAAGCATAAACCCTCCATTAAATAACAGGAGCAATCCCATTATATGGAGTATAAGCTTAAAATTCATTTTAGGCATTACAGAAAAAGTCTTTCAACTTTATTGATAGATCGTGGAAGACAGCAAACCACGATACGGTCTCCTGCCCTTATCATAAAATCCCCCAGGGCAATTAATCCTTCCCCATTCCTGATAATACCACCAATGATAGCCGAACGAGGAAAGTCAAGATCTTTTATTTTCTTATTGGTAACCTGGGAAGTGGGTTTTACAATAAACTCAAGCAACTCTGCATTCATATTGTTGAGTTTGGTCATAGCAACAACTTCCCCTTTTCTAATATACCTGAAGATATTATTGGCAGCCAGTAATTTCTTATTGATAAGCGTATCAATTCCAATAGAATGACTTAGCTGAAAGTAATCCATATTTTCCACCAGCGCGATGGTTTTTTTCACACTTTTGGACTTTGCCACCAGGCAGGACATGATATTTGTTTCAGAATTTCCTGTAACTGCGATGAACGCATCCATATCGTGGATATTCTCTTCTTCCAGCAGTTCTACATTACGTCCATCACTGTTGATCACCAGCGTTTGAGGTAATTCATCTGCCAGGTCAAAAGCTTTTTCCCTGTTGCTTTCAATAAGTTTTACATTGAAATTATTTCTACAAAGATCCCTGGCTGTTTTTTTACCAATCTTGCTTCCACCAAGGATCATAATATTTTTTATAGTATGCTTTACTTTTCCCGTAAGTTTGTAAAGCTCCTCTACCCCACTGCTAACAGTTATAAAATAAACCTGATCCCCTTCCTTGAATTGTGTATCTCCACGTGGAATGAGGGTATATTGCGTCCCAAATCTCTGGATCGCTATAGGCACAAAATGCAGCTTCGGAAAGATCCTCGCAGCTTCTTTAACCGTCTTCCCAACAAAAGTTGCCGTTCTTGAAAGGTCCAGCCCTATCATGGTCAGAGCACCATCTTCAAATTCATAACTGTCATTAAAAGCCGACTGGTTGAGTAGCAAAGCAATCTCCCTAGCAGCAAGCGCTTCAGGAGAGATCAATTCATCAATCCCGAACTGTTTAAAGCCTATTTCATCTTTATTTTCAAGAAATTCTGTATTGGAAATCCGCGCGATAGTCCTTTTTGCACCCAGCTGTTTAGCAAGAACACACACCGTAATATTGGTAGATTCACTTGAAGTAACGCCAATTACCAGGTCCACATGTTTTACGTGGGCATCCTTTAGGACTGAAATGGAGGTGGCATCCCCTTTTATAGTACGAATGTCCAGGTGAGTATCTGCATAGATCAAATTATCCCGGTTGTTGTCTATAAGGGTAATATCCTGAGATTCAAAGGAGAGTAATTTAGCCAAATGAAAGCCAACTTCACCAGCACCGGCGATTATAATCTTCATATAAAGCGTTCAAATTGAAAGAATTTTCAAAGGTACATTATTTTAATACAATTCTGAAATTCCTGATTTCTAATAAAGTTCCTCCAAAGGTTAACACAATAATGACATATCTCTTATCTTTGAACCAAATTTTGCAGATGGATAAGAAAGTAACTCCTTATAAAGATTCACAACTCAATAAGAAGGAGCAGGTTGAACAAATGTTTGATAAGATCTCCGGGAATTACGACGGACTCAACAGGGTGATCTCTTTTGGCATTGATGTAAAGTGGCGTAAAAAGGTGATCGAACTGGTGGAAGCAACAAAGCCTGAAGCTGTGTTGGATATTGCGACAGGAACAGGGGACCTTGCCATAAGCCTTGCCGATACCACGGCAAAAAGGATAGTAGGCCTGGATATTTCTGAAGGAATGCTTGCAGTAGGACGAAAGAAGATAGCCGCTAAAAATCTTTCAGAAAAAATTGAGATGGTCCAGGCAGATAGTGAAGCATTGCCGTTTGAAGACAACTCTTTTGATGCTATTACCGTTGCTTTCGGAGTTCGTAATTTTGAACATCTGGAAAAAGGACTATCTGAAATCTGAAGGGTGTTAAAGCCAAACGGAATTTTCGTGATACTGGAAACATCTGTACCTTCTAAATTCCCATTCCGCCAGGGTTATTATTTCCATACACGGGTTTTGCTGCCCGTAATAGGAAAGCTTTTTTCAAAGGACAAGGTAGCCTACTCCTATCTTAGTGAAAGTGCCGCTTCCTTTCCTTACGGAGAAAGGCTCAACAATATTTTAAGAAAAATTGGGTTTACTAATGTGGAGGATAAACCTCAAACTTTTGGTGTAGCTACCATTTATACAGCTTCTAAAGAATAGTATGAAAAAATATTTTGTCCTAACAGCTCTGTGAATCTGCTTTCTCTAGGGAAATGACCAGGTTTTATCCGGGGAAAGCCTGTTGAACCATCCTTCT
>DATHWA010000098.1:0-2934 GCA_035461025.1 Gillisia sp.
TCTCCTTATTCTGTGTTAAGTGCGGAAGCTATATCTTCTTCTTGGTTTTCTCATTCAGCAGTTGTGAGTAACACTCGATGGGTCTCGATACAATTTTTCTTCCGCTATCGCTACAGAAAAATCACTCGACCTGACGGGAGATTCTGAATTAATTATTCCTAGTCCTGAAAAACGAAAGCCGTCAGTTCAGTAAGCTTTTTTAAGACGACAGCCGCAAAGAAGCTGTATCGAGAACTCTATGGAGTTCTGAGCTATTTAAGTGTCTCGACACGATCTTTCTTCCGGAATAGCTACGGAAAAATTACTCCTGACGATAGGGATAAAATATCCAGAACCCTTAAAAATTGTAACTCCATTGCACTTGTCGATACATTTTTTCCTTCCGCTACCGCTACAGGAAAAAACACTCGAAGTGACGGTAGAATTTTTTGATGAACATTTTGTAAATGCTATAAAATTCATATTCTAACCCACCAAATATTCCTTCAAATCCTCATAATTTCTTACCGGAATCTTTCGTTTTTCCATACTCATTATATCCTTGACCCCTTCCGGCATTTCGGGTTTTATTCCAGTAGCTTTTTCAACAGTATCAGCAAATTTTACTGGATGTGCTGTTTCGAGAAAAGTACCATAGAAACCTTCATTTTCAGCCAAAAATGTCTTTAATCCTAAATACCCCACTGCGCCGTGAGGATCAAGAATATATCCTGAGGCTGAATAAACGTCCTTCATGGCCTTAAGAGTTGCCGTGTCATCAAAACTGTAAGAGGACAAATTGGTTTTAACTGTTTTATATTCATTTTGAAATAGCTCCAGGATCCTGGCGAAATTGCTGGGATCACCAACGTCCATAGCATTGGATAGCGTAGCAACACTGGGCGCAGGTTCATAATTACCGGATTTCAAATAATCTGTCACTACCTTATTTGAATTTGTCGAGGCTATAAAGTGATCTATAGGTAAGCCCATTTCCCGGGCTAAGAGTCCGGCGCAGATATTTCCAAAATTTCCGCTGGGTACGGAAAATACCTGTTTTTTACCTTTTTGCTGCACCTGTCTGTACCCCAGGAAATAGTAGAACATCTGCGGCAACCACCTGGCAACATTAATGGAGTTTGCAGAGGTGAGTTTTCTTTTCCTCTTCACTTCTTCATCGTGAAAAGCTTTTTTCACCATCGCCTGGCAGTTGTCAAAAGTTCCCTCAACCTCCATGGCAGTTATATTCTTGCTCAAGGTGGTAAGTTGTCTTTCCTGAAAATCACTCACCTTCCCTTTTGGATAAAGGATCACCACCTTAATTCCTTCTACTCCAAGAAATCCATTTGCTACAGCCCCCCCGGTATCCCCCGAGGTTGCCACCAATACGGTAACCTCTCCCACATTGCCCTTTTTGACAAAATATCCTAAACAGCCTGCCATAAAACGAGCACCTACATCTTTGAATGCGAGAGTGGGCCCATGAAACAATTCCAGGGCACAAATGTTTTCTTCAACAGGAACAACCGGAAATTCGAAATCCAGGGTTTTTTCAACTATATCTGCTAAATGAGCAACCGGAATTTCTCCTCCCACATAGGGTTTTATCACTTCCAGGGCAATTTCAATTTTTGATAGGGAACTCAGGTTTTCAAAAAAATCCTTCTTCAGTTTTTCAACTTTTTCAGGAAAGTACAAGCCTTTGTCCGGAGCGATCCCATTTATTACAGCAGTTTCAAAATTGGCAAAATGACTGTGGTTATTTAAGCTGAAATATTTCATTTGTTTTGTTTTAATTCAGAATGAATGCAGAGCACTTGAAGGTGCTATTATATGATCCTGATCCCTTCCGGATTTACTTTTGAAAGGTGAAGATCAAATTCAATTCCCTTGTCCCTATAAAATTCATTGATGGCCTCTTTAACCCTTTGTGCATTTTCCTGCCCTTTACAGAGGGAAAAAACTGACGGCCCCGATCCGGATATTCCAAATCCCAAGGCTCCGTTTTCCAAAGCAGTCTTCTTTAATTCTGAAAAATAGGGTATCAGGATAGACCTGATGGGTTCAACAATTTCGTCCTGCAGGCTTCTCCCTAGCAAATCATAATCGCTCGTATGTAGAGCGCTTACAAAAGCCCCTAAATTCCCCCACTGCTTAATGGCTTTTTTAAGGCTCACCTGATGTTTTATGATGGAGCGGGAATCCTTAGTCTTTATTTCTATTAAAGGATGTAAAACAACTATCCGAAGTTCCGGAGGGGTAGGAAGGCTAATTACCTCAAAAGGATCATAACTTCTTACCAGACTGAAGCCTCCCAGTAATGCGGGAGCCACATTATCTGCGTGGGCATTCCCACTGGCCAGCCGCTCCCCTTCCATTGCAAAAGGAATAAGCTCGCTGCGGGATAAAGGCTCTCCCAGTAGTTTGTTTACACCAAAAACAGCACCTGCAGCGCTTGCAGAACTACTTCCAATTCCGCTGCCTACCGTGATCTTTTTATCGATCTCAATATCAAACCCCTGTTTTTCTCTAAGGTGATCAAGAAGTGCCATTGCCGCAACCCCGGCAACATTCTTAGTTGCCTCCATAGGCAATTCCTGTCCGGAGATCTTTGTAATCCTTACCTTCTGAAGATCATTCTTTACGATGCGCATCTCATCGCCCACCTCATCCATACAACAACCTAAAACATCAAAACCACAGGAGAGATTTGCCACAGTGGCCGGGGAAAAAATTTTGATTTCCTGCATATCTTTATTTTTTTCCTATTCTTATTATGTCGGCAAAAATACCTGAGGCTGTAACATCGGCTCCGGCTCCTGCGCCCTTAACAATAAGTGGCTGCTCAGGATATCTCCCGGTAAAGAACAAAACAATGTTATCACTACCTCTTAACTCATAAAAGGGATGGGACACATCTACCTGTTGTAAACCTACTGTGGCCTTTCCGTTTTC
>DATHWA010000099.1:0-9169 GCA_035461025.1 Gillisia sp.
AATTAGTTGAAGATCGTACAACGCTCTTAACTTCTCTTCTACAGTAACATCGGTTTTTTTTGCCATAGTTAATAATACTTGATAGGATTGGTTTTTGTATTCGCTAAAATAAGCGCAAAATTACTAATTTTTTTACTAAGAAACGAATGTATTAATTCTTTTGTGAACTGCTCACTTTCATAGTGGCCAACATCTGCAAGGACCAGCTTTTGCTCGGCTTTATAAAAATCGTGATATTTAAGATCTGCCGTTACAAAAAAATCTGCCCCGGCCCGGATGGCATTTGGAATTGCAAAGCTTCCACTGCCGCCCAAAACGGCAACTTTTTTTACCTTTTTTTCAAGTAATTCAGAATGTTTTATGCAGCCCGCATTAAAGGTGTTTTTTAAGGTGGAGAGAAACTCTTTTTCAGTTGTCTCTACCGGTAATTCCCCTATCATCCCCATTCCTTTGTCCTGGAACTCATTGTCCAGGGTTATGACCTCGTAAGCTACTTCTTCATATGGATGAGCAGCGAACAGCGCTTTTAGTATCGTTTTTTCATTATAAACAGGGAACACAACATTGATCTGCGTTTCTTCCTCAAAATGTACCTCGCCTTTTTTGCCAATTGTGGGGTTAGATTCCTCGTTGGGTTTAAAACTTCCTCTGCCTTCCAGATTAAAGCTGCAGTTGTCATAGTTTCCAATACCCCCTGCACCTGCAGCAAAAAGACTTTCTCTAACTGCATCTGCATCTTTTAAAGGTGCATAGGTGGTGAGTTTCTTAATTGCATTCTTTTGTGGGATAAGGATCTGTGTATTTTGAAGCCCTAATTTTTCACAGATCATTTTATTTACTCCCAGCTTGTGATTATCCAGGGCGGTGTGAATGGCATAGATCGAAATATTGTTTTTAATAGCTTTTATTACTGCCCTTTCTACATAGCTTTGTCCTGTAATTTTCTTTAGGCCGGAAAATATTATGGGGTGAAAACTTATGATGAGATTGCAATCTTCTTCAATTGCTTCATCTACCACTTCTTCCAGGGTGTCCAGCGTAATAAGGATCCCGGTAAGTTTTTCTGAAGGGTCCCCAACCAGCAGTCCAACATTATCGAAATCTTCAGCAGTAGAGAGGGGAGCAAAATTTTCCAGCTCCTTAATGACTTCAGCAATAAACATAATAAGTGATTTTATTTCAAATATAAATATTATACATTCGTTACGATGAGTAAACTTAGAAAAATCCTCCTGCCATTCTCCCTATTATACGGGGGGGTGATGGCTGTACGTAATATTTTATATGACCGGGGAATTCTGGAGTCTTCTTCCTTTTCCACACCTGTGATTTGTGTTGGAAATTTGAGTGTGGGAGGCACAGGAAAAACCCCAATGATAGAGTATCTATTGCAACTTCTTTTACCTAAATATAGACTTGCAACTCTTAGTAGGGGATATGGGAGAAAGACTAAAGGTTATTTAGAATTAAAAGGGAATGAGCAGGCAGAGCAGGTGGGGGATGAGCCTTTGCAATTTAAGGTGAAATTCCCGCAAGTCCATATAACCGTAGATGAGGACAGGAGAAATGGGATAACTCACCTCATATCTGCGCATCAACCGGATATCATTTTACTTGATGATGCCTTCCAGCACCGTAAAGTAAAATCTGGTTTAAACATTCTTCTTACCGCCTATAACAGTATTTATGCAGAAGATTTCGTTCTTCCTGCCGGGAATCTTAGAGAGCCAAGGTCCGGGGCGTCCAGGGCAAAAATAATTGTTGTCACCAAATGTCCTGTAGATCTAAGTTTCGAAAAACAGGAGCAGATTAGAAAAAAACTAAGGCTTGAGAAGGATCAAAACCTCCATTATTCTTATATAAAATATGCTGAAGAAGTTAAAAATGAAGAAACAGGCGTTTCTTTGGAAGCCTTAAAAGAACAAAGATTTACCCTTGTTACAGGCATTGCAAAACCTGATTCATTAATAACCTTTTTAAAAGCCAAAGGGCTGGATTTTGATCATCTAAAATTTCCGGATCATCATAATTTTACCACTAAAGATTTAGAAAAAATTTCCAAAGCCCCTTTTGTCTTAACAACAGAAAAAGACTATATGAGGCTTAAGGACCTTAAGCATTCAAAGTTATTCTATATTCCAATAAAAATGGATTTTCTGAATAGCAATAGGGCTTTCGACGAAGAGGTCCTGAGTTTTTTACATGAAAAATGAGGTGCAAAAGCACCTCATTTTTTCGTTTTGGCTAATTCAAACTATATATCTTCTCAATTTATATAATCCTACTTGCCTATTATTCTCAAATCCTATGCCAAAATTAGGCAGGGATCGTGGTTGCTAAATGTGCATTTATCTTATGGAAGAACTCCTCTGTCTTATAGGGCTTGGGAATTATATCTGTAAATCCGTTAAGGTAAAATTCGTCAAGATTTTCATCCAGGGTAACAGCGGTCAATGCAACAATGGGGATTTGATCATCAAACTTTCTAATCTCAATGGTAGCTTCAATTCCGCTTATTCCCGGCATATGAATATCCATAAGAATAAGATCAAATTGATTGTTTTTTACTTTTTCTATAGCTATGGTACCATTATCTGCAACATCACAAATCACCTTATGTTTTTCCAGGATCTTTCTGGTTATCATCTGGTTAATTTTATTGTCTTCCACGATAAGGATCTTCTTGCCGTGCATTGTATTATTGTTTGGCGCCAAAGGTTTTTTGGTGCCGGGAATTTTATCTGCAGGTTGTTCAAAGGCTTCAAATTTAAGATCGAAGCTAAATGAAGATCCCTTCCCCAGTTCACTTTCAAGATGAATTTCACTATTCATCAAATTCAGAAGATTCTTTACAATAGAAAGCCCTAAACCGGTTCCACCAAATTTGCGGTTAATTTGCAAGGAACCCTGGGTGAAATTTTCGAAAATGGCGCTTTGCTTTTCCTTAGTGATCCCTTCCCCATTATCTTTAATCTCAAAATGAAGAAATACCTGCTGGCCCACCTGGTTCACCTGGTTCACATTAATCCAGATATCACCATTTTCTGTAAATTTGATGGAATTTCCTATCAGGTTAATCAAAATCTGGGAAATTTTTAGAGGATCCCCTTTTAGTTTCTTCGGAATATGCGGGTCAAAATTAAAATGCAATTTCGTGTTCTTATCATCTGCCGAATTTTTAAGGGCAATTAGAACGTCTGAAATTCTTTTTTCAAGATTAAAGGAGGTTTCAAGGATCTCAACCTTTCGTGCCTCCAGTTTATTAAGATCAAGAATGTTATTGATAAGAGAGAGTAGATATTCACCGGAAAATTTCAAAGAATTTAAATGTTCCTTTTGATTTTCTGTTGGACTTTCCTCAAGCAGTAGATGCGTAAGGCCTGTTACGGCGTAGAGAGGAGTTCGAAGTTCATGTGTTATTGTTGAAAGGAATTGGGCTTTGGCTAGTGAAGCCTTTTCAGCATTCTCTTTCGCAATGGTTAGCTCATCATTCTTCTTTTGAAGTAGATCATTTGCCCGTGCCCTTAAGTTATTATTCTTATACAGGGATAATGTGAGTAAAGAAAGGATGGTTATTAATGCTACACTTAGAATAGTGGTAAGTTTATTAACTTTCAGGGATTTCTCCTGTTCTGCATTTTGCCTTGTAAGTTCCCTTAGATTTGTTCTCATCGCGTCAACCCCATACCTGGTGTTGGCATCCAGGGCAAGTGCCTCCCTGTTAATGTTAAAAACAGAATCCCTTACCCTGTTGCTTGTTTTTAAGTATTCCAAAGATTCATCATATTCTCCAGATGCCTCATGAACCTGGCTAAGCAGTTTATTTCCGCTCATGATCATGCTGCCAAAACTATTGGCTTTTGCAATGTCCAGGGATTTGAGAGCTTCTTTTTTACTTTCTTCTGTATGGCCCTGCCATAACAAAGTGCGGGCTTTGAAGAAATATAGCCGCGAGATTTCGTAAAGATTATCTGCATCGTGTAAATATTCCTCTGCATCATCCATTAAGGTTAATGCACGGGATATACTTTCTTGAGAATTGCTGGCGTGAAGGGTAACGATGGCTTTGTTGAGATACACTATGCCAAGGTATCCCTGATTGTTTTCCTTTGAATAATAATCATCTGCCATTGTTAGATATTCTTGGGCTCGGGCATAGTCGTCCTTTGCATCCAGAATTTTTGCGAAAGTAAGATAACTATAGGCCAGACCTGCGCTATCATTGATTTCTCTCTGTATGGAAATAGCTCGCTGCAATTCAGTAGCTGCGCGATCCATATCATGTCTTATATAATAAAGTTGAGCCAGGATGCTGCTGGACAGAGCGATGTATTTTTGATCATTGATTTGTTTTGCCAGTTCCAGAGACTGGTTGAGCTGTGTAAGAGCTTTTTCAAATTCTAAAACGTTTACAGATATCTCTGCCTCGTTAAGAAGTTGTTGTATGTCTTTATTAATCTCTGCAATTTCTTCCTGACTTTTCTCCTGAAATGCTGCGCCCAGGTAGCAGCTTAACAAGAAAGTAAGGGAAAAAAATAATTTTTTCATTGGGGGCTGGTATACAAAACAGGGTTAAATATAAGTTAATTCTTTGAAATGAAATAAATTAAATCGATAAGCCGACTTGAATATCCTATTTCATTATCATACCAGCCAATTAACTTGATGAGATCCCCGCCAATTACCGAGGTCATTTGTGAATCAAATATACAGGAATAAGGTTCGCCTATAATATCTATAGATACCAGGGGTTCTGTAGTGTAGCTTAACAATCCCTTCAGGTAGGTTTCTGAAGCGGTTTTGAAAGCCTGGTTTACTTCATCTATACTCGTGGTGCGTTTTACATTAAGGGTCATATCTGTAAGAGATCCATTTGGGACAGGTACCCTTATTCCGCAACCTCCTATTACATCACTTAGGTCCGGAAAAACTTTTGTAAGAGCTTTTGCCGCACCGGTTGTTGTGGGGATAATAGATTGGGCAGCAGCACGTGATCTTCTAAGGTCGCGATGAGCCCGATCATGAAGACTTTGATCACTGGTATAAGAATGAACTGTAGTAATATAGGCCTGTTTCACACCAAAATTTTTGTGGATTACATCCAGCATAGGGGCAGCATTATTTGTGGTGCACGAGGCATTGGATATAATCTTTTCATTACCATCCAATATAGATTCATTAACTCCTAATACTACCATTTTAATAGTATCATCTTCTGGTGGTGCAGCCAGAATAACTTTCTTAACTCCTGGAGAAAGGTGGCCCTCCAGCTCCCTGCTGGTTTTATATTTCCCTGTAGATTCAATCACAATGTCCACATCATAATCGTTCCAGTTAATATCCTTCAGATTTGAAAATGATGAAATAGGAAACTTCCTTTGGTTTACTTTGATGACATTTCCCTCGTAGGTAACCTGTGCCTGTAATTTACCGTGAATGCTGTCGTATTTAAGAAGATGTGCCAGGGTATTAGCATTGGCCACATCGTTTATTGCCACAACTTCAATATTTTCATGATCCAGTAAAAGCCGAAACAAATTACGCCCAATACGGCCAAAACCATTAATGGCAACTTTAATTCTTTTAGACATATTGCTCTTAAAACTTTAGGTTAAGTGTTTTTGAGCTTTATAAGAAGATCTTACCAATGCACTGCTTTCTACGTGCCTGAAACCGAGTTCAAGTCCAATGGTTTCATATTTTTTAAACTGGTCTGGAGTGATAAATTGTTTTACCGGTAAATGTTTTTTGCTTGGTTGCAGGTACTGGCCAATAGTTACTATATCCAGATCTACGCTGCGTAAGTCTTTCAGGGTCTGAATAACCTCGTCTTCTTTTTCGCCCAGCCCTAACATTATACCAGATTTAGTACGTTTGATACCCTGTTCCTTTAAATATTTGAGAACACCAAGGCTTCGTTCATATTTAGCCTGAATTCTTACTTCTCGGGTAAGCCTTTTTACGGTTTCCATGTTATGGGAAACCACTTCAGGATTAACCTCTATAATTCGGTCTATATTGCGTTCATTTCCCTGGAAGTCCGGGATTAGAGTTTCAAGAGTGGTCTCCGGATTCATCCTGCGTATGGCCTTAACTGTTTCTGCCCACATTATAGACCCCATATCCTTTAGATCGTCACGGTCAACACTCGTTACCACCGCATGCTTTACCTTCATAAGTTTGATTGACCGAGCTACTTTTTCCGGTTCATCCCAATCAACCGTCTCGGGCCTTCCGGTTTTAACGCCGCAAAAACCACAGGATCTTGTACAAATATTCCCCAGGATCATGAACGTTGCAGTACCTTCACTCCAGCATTCTCCCATATTGGGACAGCTTCCGGAGGTACAAATTGTGTGCAGGTCATATTTATCTACCAGGCCTCTTAGCTCTGTGTATTTCTTCCCGGTAGGGAGTTTTACGCGCAGCCATTTAGGCTTTGGAGTAGGTTTCTGGGTAGGTAAAGTATCTGTAGTCATAAATAAAATCTAAGGCCACAAAGATACAATATTATGATGAAAACAGTAAAATTAGGGGTATAGTCTTCTAATGGATTCTTAACTCTCGCGGGTCTGGATGATCTGGGATAATAATTTTTTCGCCCTAAGTAGTTTTACCTTAATATTATTGAGGGGTTCATCCAGATAAGCTGCTATTTCTTTATAAGATTTCTCCTGAAAATAGCGAAGGTTAATGACTTCCTGGTAAGGTGGTTTTAGTTGTTTTATATCACTTAGCAATTGCGCCAGGTGTTGCTCATTAATAAGGATGTCTTCAATGGTAGGGGTGTCATCTGCTATCCTGTATACCTTATCATTGGATTCATTTGTGGTATCTGCCCTGATCGAGGAATTTTTTTTTCGAACCAGGTCTATATGAATATTCTTGGAAATCGTAATGAGCCAGGTTTTAAAGACAAATTGGTCATTATAGGTATTGAGTTTGTCAAAAGCCCTGGAAAAGGTTTGAATAGTTACTTCCTCTGCATCATATTCATTCTTTGTACGCTTTAATTGAAAAGCGTATACATCTGTCCAAAAAGTATCAAGTAAATATTTGTAAGCCGCTTGCTGCCCTGCCTTTGCGAGTGCAATTTGTTCCTGGAGCGGAGTTTTGTTTACTTCCAATTGGCAGGTTTTGAGAAAAGGTTGGTGCTAAAGATACCCAATTGCAGGAAAACAAGAAATATATCCAGGAAAGGGATAAGCCATATAATATCTTTCTCACCCAGTTTTGTGGCTGCTTTCCAAAAAACAACATACTGCAAAATAATACGCAGTAATATAAAAGCTGTTACTATTTCCCAATTAATACCTAAAGCCAAAAGAAGGATGGCAAGGACCCAAAACGCAAGCTGGGAAAAATAAAAAGTACCCAACAGCAACTTATGCTCTTTTTTATATAGGGTTGCCGTGGATACATGTCTTCGCTTTTGAGTAAGCCAGGTTCCAAATGTAGTTTCCGGAATACTGCGTGTAATAGATGCTGAATTAAAACATAGGGCAGTATTTTCCCCGGTCGCTGCCTGGTTTACAAAAAGGTCATCGTCCCCGGATTTAACGTGTAAATGGGTTGCAAAGCCGTTTTGGTTATAAAACTCTGTCGAGGTGTAGGCCAGATTGCGTCCAACTCCCATATAAGGTGAACCCCAGCGTGCATAAGAGAAATATTGCAGTGCCGTAAAAAGGGTTTCATATCTAATTAATTTGTTTAAAAATGATCTCTTTTTCTTCAGGTAGCCTCCATATCCAAGTATAATCGAATTACTTTCTGAAAAATGAGAAGCCATACTTGATATCCATTGATCTGTTTCCGGGAGACAGTCTGCATCTGTAAACAGGAGGTAAGGATGTTTTGCCTTTTTGATTCCCAGTGTTAAGGCATACTTTTTTTTACCCCAAAACGCCTCATTATTTTGCACGTTTACCATTTTAACCCTGGAATCACTTATTGTAAATTCTTCAATTACGTCGAGGGTGTCATCCGTAGAGGCATCGTTTATTAGAATTAATTCAAAATTAAGATAATCCTGCTCCAGAATTTTTGGTACAAGGATCCGTAAATTATCTGCTTCATTCTTTGCGCATATTATAACCGAAACAGGCAGAGTAGTAGAGGGACCCCCTTGGGGACGTGCCAGGGCAAAACTAAAATATCCTATATAAAATAGGATATTGATTAGCGTAAAAATTAAAAACAGTACAAATAATGTTATTGCCATTTAGTGAGGGAGATTAATCGATCTTCTTAGGTTCAGAACAATCTTTCATCTCTTCAGGTAATTTCCCGCAAAAATTGCAGGCTTCTCCTTCTTTATTCAAAAAGGGGCTCTGGCTGGCACAGGTGCCAGCAAATTTACCATCCTTTTTACCCCATATTTTTATTGCGATCCCTGCAAAAGCAAGGGCGAGTAAAATAATTGTTATAATAAGTAATTTCATAGCCTTGTTTTCTATTTGCAAAAATAAGAATAAAAAAGGGCAGGTAAAAATGTAAGATTCAATTAATATAACCTTTACACTATTTAACTAAACTTTAGTTGGTATGGTGCTGATAATTAGCGTTTTCCTATCTAAATTGCGTGATTAATAACAAAAAAACAACCAAATTATGAAACTGAAAAACTTATTAATAATGGCTGCAATTTCAGCAGTTGCTTTTACTTCCTGTAAAGATAATACCCGGGATGTAGATGATGATCAAATTGAACTTGACAGAAGGGCGGCCGACAGGGATGCTGAAACGCGTGCCAACGAGGCGCGAATGGAAAGGGAGCGTAATAATGTTTCTGCACGGATAGGTGAAAATAGAAATTTGACTACTTTTTCTGAAAATATGAACAGGAACCAGGTGACCACTTCAATGAGAACTGGAACTACCGGGACTACAGCTACGGGGTCAACCACGCAGGCGCAAACGGGAACTACTGGTGACAGAGCTACTACCGGAACGACGGGGGACAGGGCTACCACAGGGACTACCGGGGACAGAGCTACTGGTACTACGGGCCAAACTCAGGATATGACAGGGAGAACAAATTACACTATTTTCGCTCCTTCAAATGAGGCATATGAAAGTTTGACAGATGCTCAAAGAAAAGAGATGAATGATACCCAAAACCGGGATAGGAATGTAGCTTCCATCAATTATTTAATGGTAGAGGAAAGAT
>DATHWA010000100.1:0-1972 GCA_035461025.1 Gillisia sp.
AGTTTCCCCGCGGGAATCGTTTTTATATGCGGTTATGAACTCTGTTGTATAGGTAACTCCTTCTTCTGCTTTGATTTTTACAGAGAGGGTATTGTTCTCAAATTGGATGCTTTCAAGTACCACTCCGGTTGTTGAATAAAAATCTCCTGCTTCCATAGCAGCTAAAAGTGCGTGGGGGTGGAGTGTTTTACTTTTAACCATCACCCAACCGCGGCCGGCATTGCTGTATTTGCTGCCAAATTTGGGGTAGTGGTGACTGTCGTCTGTAGCCAGGCCGTACATAATTGGTTTGCCCGTGTTGAGGTAGGCTATATTAACCTGGTCCCACATCTTTTCTGTGCTGTCATGGATGCTGTCCCCGTAATTGTTGACATAGGGATGTCCATTGAAAACTTCAAAAAAACGTTCCCCGTCTATTTGAATGATATCCTCTGCAGTGATCGCATAGGTAAAATTGGGATGATTGAGATGTTGTAAGATGGGTTCTCCCGTGCGTTCGCTCTGTTCGCGTATAGCATCCAGGTTATTCTGAATAAGTTCCACGATAGTATTTCCTTCCCTGGGTTCAATGTATTCCTGTACATTGATCGCACCCATATGTACCGCCTTATCACCCAGATAGGAGGTAACCTCTTCTGCCCGGAAGATCATAAACTTTTCATCTTCCTCAAACAGGGAACGGAATTCACTAAGGGCTTTTAGTTTTACATGAGTACCGGTGGAATCCTTTCGGTATTGCACCCAGTCCTCTCCATATTTCTCCAGGTATTTAATGAACGCGTCCTGATAAAGGGAATCCTTCGGAATAGTTTTCCATTTTTCACCTTCAGCAATGGTATTATGGTCGCTTAGAGCAACAAAGTCATAGCCCTTATTCTTATACCATTCCATGATCATTTCAGGGAATTCATCGCCGTCACTCCAGTATGAATGGGTATGAAGATTGCCTTTATAATATCTCTCTTCCTGCGCTACAGAAGGTATAGTGATCAGGAAAAAGCTGAAAAATAAAAGTAGTAAGAAAATGGTTTTCATGATTTTAAATCAAGTTTTGTATATGTTTCTTCAGAACGAATCAGGTTAGTTTTCAGGAATTGATATTTCTATTTGTCTTTTTTCTCCCAGCAAAAAAGCTTTATTGAAAAAGCGGAAAACTTCGGGAAGGTGGTCAAAGGGCATTCCGGAATGTTCATGCCTGCCCCCTTCAAAACTGTAAAGCAGGTAAGAAGCATTGAGTTCTTTCAGGCGTTGAACAATAGTTTGAGATCCGTCAAGGATAATATATCCGGGTTTGTCCCGGTCACACCAGTGGTGTGGCCCTGTTCCATAAGGAATCAGATTGTCCTCTGTGCCGTGGAAGAAGACCCCGGGAACTGCATTATCTTTGGTTATATAACGAGCATCAACTACAGCACCCGCCAGGGAAAACACCCCGGCAAATTCCGCATTTTCATATTTGGACAAGTCCTCAAACATCAGCCGTTCATTATAAACTGCATTAAGCACAGCTTCTGCGCCGGCACTGCTTCCGCCCACGATGATCCTGGAGGGATCAATTTTATATTCAGAGCCTTTCTTCAGCATAAAATGTACCGCATCCATAAAATCTTCAGCAGCAAGACGGAAAGTGTTCATTTTTCCTTCAGCTTCATAATCACAGCCAAAGGACCGGCCTTTTCTTGTAAGCCTATAAGAGATCTGTACTGCGACATATCCCTTTCTGGCAGCTGCTTCGGCAAATTTAACTTCAGCTTCATTCGTACGGGTGCCTCCCGAAAATCCTCCGCCGTGCATAAAAATGATTAACGGCCTGGCCTGCATGGTATCCTTTGACGGACTGTAAATATCCAGTTTCAACTGCTCCCCATCTTTAACCGAATAGATCTCCGTGCGCGGTTTTTCTATCTCAAACAAATCCTCTATGTATCGCTCCTGTGCTAACAAGAGGTTGGAGACAAATAGGAAAATGAAA
>DATHWA010000101.1:0-4168 GCA_035461025.1 Gillisia sp.
AATAAATGGCCACTTCCATCAAATGAAGATCTCGAGGTTTTCCGGATCTATCGTGATAAGGTCATTGAAAGTAAAAAGAACATAGACTATTCCAATATGGTCTATGTGGCCGGGAAGGACAAGAGGACCCCCTGTGATTATTACCTGGAAGAAACCAATCCCGGGAAACAATTACATATTCTCTTTACAGGTGAGGGAGACCAGAGTGTCACCTGGGAATTGGGCATTCCTAAAGAAATGGCTGCAGAATCTGTTTACTACACCAATGTTTCCCATGGAGTTCTTGCCAATGAACCGGATATTTTTAACGGAATTGAAGAGATCCTTTCCACCGGAAGGACCCGCCTGTTTTCAAATTCAAAACCCATTCTAAGGGGTGAGGAAAAAATATTCAGGGCAGAACCAGAGGTAGACTTTGACCTGTCTGCGGAAGGACTGGAAAAAACCATCCTTGGAATAAGTGATGTGAGAATTCCTGAAAGCACCAGGATCCCGGTTTCAGTTACTGTGAGCAACGGCGATCTTCGCTACGCTTCTTACCCGGTGCTTGCCGGTCATTTTGCACAGGATGGCATCCTTTATGCCGAAAAAACTATAGACACTTATCTACAGGGCAGTCTTACATCAAGGCATAGACTGGGGCTTTATCCCGGAGAAATTGGCACCAACGCTTTTTTCGATAAAATGGAAAATAACGATTTCCATGGCGCAATTATCGTAGGACTTGGGGAGGCAGATCATCTAACCTCATATCAGCTCGCCCGTACGGTTGAACAGGGGGCACTTAAGTATTTGCTAACAATTAGGGACAAACCGGCTCCAAAAAAAGGCACAGGAATTTCAGCATTGATTATTGGCTGTGGGTATGGGGGGTTATCTATTGAGAATTCCATGAAAGCCATTATTGACGGGGTAAATCGTGCCAACGAAAAACTCACAGTATTATTCAAAGAAGACTTTAAGACTATCCAGCAAATTGAATTTATTGAGCTTTATGCCAACCGGGCATTGAATGCGATGTATGCGCTCAACAAAATAGTGGATAGCGAGAGTACCGGCTACAATATTATTATTGGCCAAAAGAAATTAAGAAAGTTATTGGGAGTAAGGAAAATGATCCCGCTGGACAGTTCTGAAGGTTGGTGGAACAGGATCACAATTAAATACAGGTCGGAAAATCCCCATACTAAAGAGCCTGCCAGTATGGTCTTTGGCGCTTCCACGGCAGATTCCCGTGAAGAGGAAAACCAGTTGTACAGCAGCACCCCAATGATAGATCTTTTTATTTCCCAGATTTCCACGCAAAACCAATGGTCTGCCTGTACCGCAAAAACCCTTTTTGAATTATTAATTCCCAACGCTCTAAAGGAAATGTTGAAAAGGAAAGGGAATTTTTCCCTTATCCTGGATACAAAAACAGCGTCTTATCCCTGGGAACTTCTGCAGGATGACACCATCAATTCCAAACCCATCTGTATAAATGCGGGAATGATAAGGCAATTATCTACAAGAGATTACAGGGCAAATATTAAAAGGGTGGCAGAAAAGGGAGCCCTTGTCGTTGCAGACCCTGTTTTAAGCGACTATATTGGGCAGTTACCGGGAGCAAGAAAAGAAGGGCAGGTAGTGAAAGATACCCTTCAAAGTGCAGGTTACCCTGTGAAAGATCTTATACATACCCAGGCTTCCGGAATAATTACTGAACTTTTCTGCCGGGATTATACCATTATCCATCTTGCAGGTCACGGGATCTTTGATCCGGAATCCCCTCGTAAATCGGGAATGGTGATAGGGAAGGAAGTGTTCCTGAGTGTTTTTGAAATTCAGCAAATGTCCGTAGTACCCGAGCTGGTTTTCGTGAATTGCTGCCATCTTGGCTACAGCAGTTCTACAGATGAGAAATTCTACCAGGACCGTTTCAAACTTGCTGCAAATTTGGGGACAGAGCTTATTAGAATAGGAGTAAAGGCAGTAATTGCTGCGGGATGGGCGGTAGATGATGAGGCGGCACATGATTTCGCCAGGGTCTTTTATACCGCAATGTTCGCAGGAGATCATTTTGGCGAAGCGGTAAAAAAAGCGCGTAACTATATTTATGATCATCATCCCGGCAACAATACCTGGGGCGCATATCAATGTTACGGGGAACCTTTTTTCAGGTTAAAAAGCGATGCTGAAAGAACCGTTAGCCGGTCTCCCAGCTACATTGTTCCTGAAGAAGCAGAGATCGATCTTGAAAACCTGCTCAATCAGTTACAAATGGGAATTAAAATAAATGAAAACCCTCTTGAAGAGCTTTCTCTCATTATTAATGCTGTAGACCGCGATGTGTATAAAACTGCTGAAATTCTTGAAAAACAAGCCCTGATATACCAGGAACTGGGGCAGTATCCCGAAGCTATAGAGATCTTTGAAAACCTGTTATGTGAGGAAAAGGCCGACTTCTCGTTTTCCTGTATGGAAAAATACTGCAACATTAGGGCAAAGCTCTATGTGAAGGAAATATTTGGCAATCCCAACAGCAGCTCCAAAGATAAAACAGAAGCATATAATAAGATTGAAAGTGTTATAAAGGATCTTAATGTTTTGCTTTCCACCGGTGCGACTGCAGAAAGGCTGAGCATTCTTGGCAGTTCTTATAAAAGGTTATCAATGCTGGCGCCAGATAAGGCAAAGCGGGTGAAAGCTTATAAAATGGCCATAGCCTGTTATGAGGAAGCTTATATACACCCCAAAAATTCCAATAGGGTTTATTCTTTATCCAATGCCATTGAACTTGGAGTCCTTCTAGGCTTATCAGATAAAATTAAATCTGGTGAGGTGTTTGAGATTGAAGGGAAAAAATATAAGATAAGGTCGGCATCCGTGGCACGTAAAGAACTGGAAAAGCGAAGAGAAGAATTGAAACCGGAACATGATGATGAACTGGATTACTGGGATATAGTTGCCGGCCTGAATATTGATTTTTGCCTGTTACTTATCGCTGAGCAAAAAAATATAGAAGGCAAGTGGAAGGAAATTGTAGATAGTTACAACCACATCTGGGAAAAGGCAGGTTCTCCCGGTAAAAAAGCTGCCGAGCTGGAGCATCTTCAGTTTGTCACTTACGCCCTTCGTATGGCTGCCGGCACTGGGGAAACTACCACAGGCCCGGCGAAAGCATTCCCCAATAATACCCATGAAGATCTTATGGAGCATATGAATGAGCTTAAGATTGCATTGAATGCTGTTAAGGGAAAGGAGGTTAAGAGTTAAGAGTTAGGAGTTATGAGTTATGAGTTATGAGTTGGGTTATCGGTTCTAAATTCGAAGGTCTTACATGGTAGAGGGATTTAGTTTTTTTCGAGGTTATTTCTCTTTTAACCACATAACACATAACTCCTAACGTGCACTGGAATTAATATAAAGAATTCCTGATGGAAGTAATCACCCCTTTTCCGGGATAGGGAAGATTGGTGGAGTATTGATCATATCCGGACCTTCCCATAACGTGGATTGGGAAGGTATTTATTAGGAATTGTTGAGGAGGCGTTAAAAAATCTTTCTCAAGGATTATCAAACAGGAGTATGCTTTTATTAGAAAAAAAATTTCTTAATTTTTATACGATGAAAACAATTTTCTCTATTTGCTTTGCTTTGATCTCCCTCAATACATTTGGCCAGCGAACCTTAAAGCAATTAAAGGATCGGTTGCAAAGACAACCACAAAACAGTTCGGTTGAAGTCATAAGTCAGGTTAATGACCAAATTATGACAATTGATACTTTTCAAATAGATACATTTTCTCCGCAAGTTGATTTTAATCAGTTAAAAATAATTAAATACAATGATATTATTCAGGAGGTATCCCCGGAGGAAGAAGTTATATACAAGGATAAACTTTCTTGGAATTTGACGGGGAACAGGATAAATATAATCCCCGAATTTCATCTGGAGATACCTGAAGATAGCGAAGTAGGAGAACCTCCATTAATTTTTTCTCCCATCTTCACTAACTTAAAACCACTGATTTATGACCATGAGCAGGAAAATGGTTATAAATCTATTTTAACTTTTATGCTTTTTGCAGAGAACGGGGAAGATGGTCAAAAGGTAAAATCTCCGGTACATCTCGAAATTAATTCCTCCAGGTTGGATTCATTTCCCAAAAGATTTACAATGCACCATC
>DATHWA010000102.1:0-10783 GCA_035461025.1 Gillisia sp.
TCCGGACCCGGACCCTGATCCCGATCCGGACCCTGATCCCGATCCGGACCCTGATCCAGATCCGGATCCAGGTCCCGACCCTGATCCTGATCCAACCGGCGATTTCACTTGTCGTGCAAAAATAATAGTTGCCCTGGATGAAAATGGAACTATAAGTATAACTCCTTCCCAGTTGTATACCGGAGACCCTGGAGCCCGGGAATTCGAACTGAGTAGGGATACCTTTACCTGCGAAGATCTGGGTGATAACAATGTGGGCCTTTTCTGGACTGGGGAAGATGATGGTAATTGCGCTGTCATAGTGGAGGTGCGAGATAATACAGACCCTGTGGTGCGCACCAATAACCTCACTGTCGCCTTAAATGAAAACGGAAGGGTAACAGTGGCCCCTGCACTTGTAAACAATGGTACCTATGATAATTGCGGGATCACTCAATTCAGCCTCAGTAAAACGGAGTTTAGCTGTAAAGATCTGGGGCCAAATGAGGTGCAATTTTTGGCAACAGACGCCAGTGGCAACATATCATCGCAAACAGTCACTATCAATGTGACCGGAAACTGCGATGGGGTTATTCCGGGGGGTGAGGAACCGGACCATATAATTATTTATCCAAATCCTACTACCGGTCCGTTTAATATTGCTAAACCTGAAGGGGTGATCATTAGCAGGATCGAGGTATTTGACTTCCGGGGTAGGTTTATCGTGGCAAAGGATTTTCCGGAGAATGTGAATAATTATTCTATGGACCTAACCGGGGTGCAGCATGCGGTCTATGTGCTTAATATAATTACTTCTGAAAGGAATATAATAAGAAGGGTAATTGTCTATTAAGACCGGGAGTTCATTTTTTCTTTGATAAAAATGATAATTTCTTCCGGATTGGTGGTATGCTCAAACCACTCTATATCTTCCTCTTTTCTAAACCAGGTAAGTTGTCGTTTGGCAAACCTGCGCGTGTTTTTCTTGATCTCCTCTACGGCCTCTTCCAGGCTCATTCTGCCTTCAAAGAAAGCAAACAGCTCCTTGTAACCTACTGTGTTCAATGCATTGAGTTTTCGCCTGGAGTATAATGCCTGTGCCTCTTCAGCAAGCCCTTCATCCATCATGGCATCCACCCGCATATTAATACGTTCATAGATCACCTCCCTGGGGGCAGTTAAACCTATTTTAATTGGCTCAAAATTTCTGGGAGCTTTTGGCCTTTTTAAAAAAGATGAATACGGCTGTCCTGTGCCCAATGAAATTTCCAGGGCTCTTATTACCCGGTGCGGATTCTCAAGATCTACTACTTTATGATAATCGGGATCCAGGAGTTGTAATTGCCTTTGCAGGGGCGGCAGGCCGGTTTCAGCTAACTGTTCGTTAAGTTCCTCCCTTATATCGGGATTGACTTCCGGAAAGTTGTCCAGTCCCTCCAGCAGGCTTTTTACGTATAAACCACTTCCCCCAACCAACACCAGGGCTTTATTTTCTTCAAATAATTCCTCGCTGCGCGCAAGGGAATCCCGCTCAAAATCCCCAACAGAATAATCATCTTCAATAGAAATATGATGAACAAAATGATGAGGGGCTGCAGCCAGTTCTTCTACTGTGGGTGCCGCCGTGCCTATCTTCATTTCCCGGTAAAATTGGCGGGAGTCTGCACTAAGAATTTCAGTATTGAAAGCCTGCGCAAGTTTAATGCTTAGCGAGGTTTTACCAATGGCTGTGGGCCCAACAACACTTATGAGGAATTTAGTCAAGGTTCAGTTTATTTCCGCAGTTATGGCAAAATTCTGCCTTGTCAAGATGCTTTGTCTCATTGCAGAATGGGCAAACCTGCGTATTAGTAAGTATAGGCCTTGCTTTTGAAAGCTCAGCACTTACTATTCCAGTTGGAACAGCTATAATTCCGTACCCGGTAATCATAATTAATGAGGCAATGAAACGACCCAGAGGGGTAACAGGATGTATATCTCCAAAACCTACAGTTGTCAGGGTTACAATACACCAGTAAATGCTTATTGGTATGCTTGTATATCCGTTTTCGGGTCCTTCAACCAGGTACATCACTGTTCCCATGATGATACATAGAATAATAACTGCAAATAGAAATACAAGAATCTTCGCTTTACTATCTGAGAGAGCGCGTGCAAGTTTATTTGATTCCCCAATATATCGGGTGATCTTTAATACCCGGAAAACCCGTAATAATCTTAGAGCCCTTATTGCAAAGAAAAGATTCCCACCACCAAACATAAAAGCGAGATATGTAGGAATCGTTGAAAGAAGGTCAACGATGCCAAAAAAACTAAAAATGTATTTCGTAGGCTTCTTTATCGCAATAATCCTGAGAATATATTCTATGCTGAAAAGGATAGTAATAATCCATTCTGCAATATAAAATTCCCAGTAATAACGGGCATATAAACTGGAAATACTTTCCAGCATCACCAGGATTATACTAAGTACAATAACAAGTAGTAATACGATATCAAATAGCCTTCCCATAGGAGTATCTGCTTCATAGATGATCTCATGAAGTTTGTATTTCCAGTGGGGCATTGAATTCTTACTCAAAGTTAGCTTTTGCTCAAAGTTACTTATTTTCCCTGATAACAATTAAAGATTGCGTCTGCACTTCCACAATTGCATCAAAAAATTCTTTTAAATATGGATAATAGCCGGAGCCATATGCAGCTTTTGGGAAACTAATGCGGTAATTAATATTGATGTTCTTCTCATCTGCCTGTTGGACAGCAAAGTTTAAAGATCCGCCATTTTCAGGCAGGCGAAGGAGTTTTGACTCGGGCAATTCCACCACGCTGTGATTTTCAGGGATCTGTACATTGATGCTGTATATATAGGCATCTTTATATCCAAAGTCTATAGGGTAGTGTCTTTCCTTCAGCTTAAAAGGATTTTTATCAAAAAAAGTAAAGCTGAAGGGGTTTAAATAAATAGCGTCATTGATCCTTTGGGAAGTGTTGTGAAGCTCATGCTCGATATGTAATGCTTCTGAAACAAGTTCCTTATTTTTATGAGAGGTGGAAGATACCCGTGTGAACTTCGCCGGTTGTGAAGCATTGCCGAAGATCTCATCATCTGCAAGCCTTTCCAGTTTATTACGCAGGTTAAGGGCATGATAGCCTGTGAATATTTGTTCTGAAAGTCCTGTGGCCGTACCATCGCTGTTCACCCTTATGGAATCCCTGAACATTTTTGAAGAGAAAGTAGCCGGTTCCAGATCTACCCAGGAACTACCGTTGTCAAAATCCATTAGCCGGGCATACTGATTAAGGCTGCGGAAGGGAATGTTGCCGAATTCTATATTTTTTTCTGTAGCATCGAGAAAATATTGTTTGCCCTCCACTTCCAGCTGAAGCATAAGATAATTGAATTCACTTAAGACCGGATAAATTTTGGTAAGGTTCCCGTTGCCCCTTGTAGATCCCATCACCGGTTTTACCTTAAATCCCTGTTCTTCATAAATGTTATGCAGCAGGATATTAATAGAAGATATATTTCCGGTATTCTCTTTTAAAAGATCTTTAAGGTCCATCTTTTTAAAGATCTGGTATGTTCCATCCCAGGTGTAATTATTCTTCACAAATTCAAAGATCTCCTTTGCTTTTTGCAGGTCATTTGGTCTCTCCTGTAGTTCAACAGGCAGCAGGTTTTTTACAAGGGAAGTGCGCTTCAACTGCTTACCAATGGACTGTTCATTTTTGAGTTCCCTGTCCACATCCTCCCAGGATTTGGTATATTTTTTAATGCCACCGTTAAACTGTATAATCTCGGTAAGTTCATAATCTATTCGGGAAATGAAGTTGTGCCTGGAGGTAAGGTAATCTTCTACTATAAATGCCGGAATGTCGCTCATCGAGTACTTTGCGACAACACAATCTGCGGTTTGAGTAGAAGAATCGGGCTGGAAACACCTTTTTTCTATTTCACTTATATGGGTGTCCAGTTCCAGTTCCCCCACTTTTTTGATATTGTATTTGAAATTTCCGGGGATTTTGGTTTCATATTCACTAAAAAGCTTGGGAATATCTCCCTGGAAATACCAGGATTCAAAATTGAACCTGAAGGGGGATTCTTTTTGATAAGAGTACACAAGCACCGCGCCCGGAGAAACCTTTGGAAAAGTGAATTTTACGAGATCGTAATTATCATTCTCCTCGGTGTATATATTTTCAGGATCGAGTTTAGTTGACCGTCTAACCCCGTTTTCCATATAGTAAGTAGTGGCCTGCAGGTTGTGTATTTCTTCGCTTGACGAAGTTCCCTTATATAGCCTTATTTCTACTTCAGAGTGTTTATATCCATCAGGGCTTAAGATCTTGATCTTGGCCTCATAATCTGTGAGTAAGTGATATTTGCCGTGCTCCTGGAATCTGCTGTAACCGTGTTCGTAGAGATATAAGGCTTTGGCAGTGGAATCTTTGCTGTACGTAGAAGCCAGGAGATCCCCTTCCGTGACCATTAAATTTTCACTGTTATAATTTTCCTGCGCGGTTAGGGTTGAAGTTGTTACTAAAAGGGTGAGTAGTAGTAAAAGTTTATTCATGTGTGGAAAGTTGGATGATCTTTAACTTTTTATTTCTCCTTAAATAATTCTGAATAATATGACGTGCGTCACGATCATTTCTCATAGGAGTAATGATTGAGCGTACAATATCTAAATTATTTAACTGATAATTCAAATTAAAGTAACCAATTCCCTTAAATTCCCCTTCTTCTACCAGCAGGGCACTTTTCTCATCCACATCTCTTCCGCGATCTATCACCAGCATATTCTGGTCGCGGTAACTGTACTTTTCTATCACTTCCTGTATACGGCTATTATATTCTGAAGGGGTTTCCACACCAAGACAGGCGCCCTTACAGGTCTTAATGGTATAGCTGAAGCAGTTTCCTCCCCCTGTATGCAGTCCTGTAAGCTTATGGCAAAGTCCAAAGGAATCTACAATGTGTTCCAGGGTTTGCTTTGCCTGTTGCAAATTGGTGAAAGTGGTGATATTGGGTTTTCGGGCATCTGCCTTTCCTATTTTCAGGTTTATGTACCCATCCTCATCTGTGTAATGATAAAGTGCATAACTAAAAATTGACCCGTTATAGTTCTTATTAAACTTGGGTTTGTTCTGTTTTACCTCTTCATTTTCCTTAAGCAGGGCGATCAATTCATTCCCTGTTGCTTCATAACTCACAGAAGCCACTTCCTTTTGCACCTCCTTGGCCTTACGATGGTCATTGGTGAAGTGCTGATTTACCCTTTTTCTTATATTCTTGCTTTTTCCAATATAGATGATCTCTCCCTCTTCGTTGTGCAGGTAATACACTCCGGTTATGGAAGGCAGGTCGTCCAGGATTTGCACCAGTTTAGAATTCATATTCGAAACAGGCTCTGTGCGAACAGATTCCTTGAGAATAGCTTTGGTGGTATCCTTGGCCAGTAACATTTTAAAAAGCTTTACCGTAGCCTGTGCATCCCCGCTTGCCCTATGACGGTCACTAAGCGGAATACCCAACGCCCGTACAAGTTTTCCAAGGCTGTAGGAGGCCTGGTCCGGGATCAATTTTTTGGAAAGCTCAACCGTACAAAGTGTCTTACGTTCATAATCAAATCCAAGACGGCGGAATTCAAGCCGCAGGATCCTGTGGTCAAATTTGGCATTATGGGCAACTATGATACAATCACTGGTGATCTCTACTATACGCTTGGCCACCTCGTAGAATTTGGGGGCGTTGCGCAGCATGTCGTTATTAATACCTGTTAAGCCCACAACAAAAGGCTGTATAGGCTGCTCAGGATTTACAAGGCTAATAAACTGGTCTGTTACCTTATGCCCATCAAATCTATAGATAGCAATTTCAGTAACCCCTTCTTCATTATATTTTCCACCGGTGGTTTCTATGTCCAGGATCGCGTACATCAAAAACCTCCTATCCCTTAACCGGGGAATTAACTTTGTTAATCAATAATAGTGTAGTATTCATCATCTTTTTCATCAATTTTTCTTTCAGATTCATTGCTGAAAGTGGTATCATCTTTCCCCGAATATGGAACTTCCAATTCGCACCATATTACTGCCGCACTCAATGGCTGTTTTGTAATCGCCGCTCATTCCCATTGAAAGTATTTCCAGGTGTGGATGTTCCTGCTTAAGGTCTTCAAAAACCTTTTTCAGGTGGCTGAATTCCCTTTTTACCTGTTCCATATCTTCAGTAAAAGTAGCCATCCCCATTAGGCCGGTCACTTTCACGTTTTCGAATTTTGATAATGCTTCAGATTCAAGGATCTCTTTGGCTTCTGCAGCATTTATGCCAAATTTGGATTCTTCCTCTGCTATTTTGATCTGTAGCAGGCAATTAATACTGCGGTTGTTCTTTTTAGCCTCTTTGTCTATCTCCTTCAGCAGCTTTAAACTGTCTACAGCATGCACCAGGGTAACATAAGGTGCCATATATTTCACCTTGTTGCGCTGCACATGGCCTACCATATGCCACTCCAAATCCCCTGGAAGTTCCTCCTGCTTCTCTGTCATCTCCTGGATCTTGTTCTCGCCAAAGATGCGCTGGCCCGCATTATAGGCAGCGAGGATATCTTTAGTAGATTTTGTTTTGGAGATGGCAACCAGGGTGACCCCTTCGCCAAGTTCTTCTTTGAATTTCTTAATATTTTGGGCAATGTCCATCATGTAAATTTAGAAAAAAGCCTTCAAATATGAAGGCAGTTTTGTGCTTTTAAACAGATTATATATGTACTAAAATTCGTATATCGTAAGGCCACTCCTCAATTTCGGTTCAATATAGGTGCTTTTTGGCGGCATAGTAAGTCCTTCATCTGCAACCTGTTTTATCTCATCTATGGTAATTGGCAGCATTCCAAAGCCAATTTTAAAATTCCCGCTGTCCACCTGTGTTTTGATTTCTACAAGGTCATTTTTACCGTGAACATAGGCAATTCTGCTATCGTTTCGCAGATCTTCAATTCCAAGAACTGGTTTCAGGATCTTATCGTATAAAATATAAGTGTCCAGACTACTCAGGGAATCTGTGAACTCATAATTGGTCTTTCGCAGATAAAGGGAGTAAAATTCTCCTTCCAGGTACATATTAAAATGATGCTTTTTTGAAGGATAGTAAACCTCCTGCCCACGATTCTCTATCCTGAACCATTCATCAAGCTGCATAAGAAACTCCTCCTTGCTCCAGCCGTTGAGATCAGTAATGAGCCGACTAAACTCATAGATCTTCAATTTACTTTCCGGAATAAGAAAGCTCATAAACGAATTATAGGGTTCCTCCCCGGTATGTTTTGGATTACTCTCTCGCGATTCCTTTGCCAGGAGATGCGATGATGCGCAGCGATGATGCCCGTCTGCAATATAAAGACAGTCCATTTTACCAAATTCAGCTTTGATAGTATTGATGGTACTTTCATCGTGAATTCGCCACAGGAAATGTATTTCCTTATTATAGGTGGAAAATTCATATTCCGGCCTGGTGGCGGTTGCAGTTTCAAGAATTTCCTCGATCACCGGAGAATCCGGGTAGGTGAGGAGCACGGGTTCTGTATTGAAGCCTACTACTTTAAGGTATTCTTTAAAAAGATTTTCCCGTAGCTCTAAAGTATCCTCATGCCTTCTTATGCAGTTATTCTCATAATCCTCCACGCTCGCGGCTGCTATAATTCCCATATAAGAATTTGCCCGGGTAATGATCTTGTAAATGTAATAACCCGGCTCCTCATCTTTCAGAAAGATGTGGTCTTCCTTAAATTCCAGATACCTGTTCTTCACCAGCTGGAAACGTTTGTCCCCCTTAATACTATGCTGAAATTTATAACCGGGGTTTATAATATGCAGAAATGAAAACGGATTATACTCCAGCTGGGCAGTAAGCTCCCCATTAGAATAATCCTCGTATGGCCTCGATGCCACCAACCCCGCTTTATCTCTAGTGGGTCGTACTGCAGTGAATGGGAGAATTTTGGTCACGGGTTGTCAGTTATCAGTTGTCGGTTATCAGTTGTCAGTTGTCAGTTGTCGGTTGTCGGTTGAAAAAGTTGTAGGTTGTAGGTTGTAAGTTATAAAAGTGGAGAGTGGAGAGTGGATAGTCGGGACGTGTTAATGGTTCCCTAACTCTGTTTCTGTACTCAGTTTCACTTTTAATTTATCTCATATCTAATATCTCAATTCTCAATACTATTAAGAGGAGAGTGGAAAGTCGGGATGCAGCCCCCCGGCCCCCAAAGGGGAAGAAACCTGCTGAAATCTGCACACTTTTTTTTACTCCGTGAAACTCCATTATACCTCATCTTAACTCCGTGGTTAAATAACAATTAGCCTCGAAAAACAAAAATCTTCCAACTTCGCAAGATCCAACCACCAAACACCAAACACCAAACTCCTAACTCTACTTCAAGAACTGCGAGGAAACCTTCTCCGCTTTCCTGCTCTCCGAATAATTGTAGAACCCTTCACCCGATTTCACCCCAAGTTTCCCGGCCATCACCATGTTAGTCAACAGAGGAGAGGGAGCGTATTTTGGGTTTTTGAATCCGTTGTACATTACCTCAAGAATAGAATGGCATACGTCCAGCCCAATGAAATCTGCCAATTGCAGGGGTCCCATAGGGTGGGCCATTCCCAGTTTCATCACCGTATCGATCTCATAAACTCCGGCCACCCCGTTGTACAGGGTCTCGATAGCTTCGTTGATCATAGGCATAAGAATCCTGTTCGCTACAAATCCAGGATAGTCGTTCACTTCAACGGGCGCCTTTTCCAGTTTTTCTGAAAGCTTCATAATAGTAGAAGTTACTTTATCTGAAGTATTGTAACCTCTTATGATCTCTACCAGCTTCATCACCGGTACGGGATTCATAAAGTGCATTCCTATAACCCGCTCCGGATGGGAAACTTCAGCAGCTATCTGAGTTATGGAAATGGATGAGGTGTTTGTTGCAAGGATAGTATCTTCAGAACAGTTAGAATCCAGTTGCTTGAAGATCTGAAGTTTTAGCTTCACATTTTCTGTTGCAGCTTCTACCACCAGTTGTACATTTTTCACCCCGGATGGAATATCAATATGCGTAGTGATGTTGTCCAGCGTCGCTTTTTTATCGTCTTCTGTTATCTTTTCCTTAGCCACCATTCTGTCCAGATTTTTGGAAATGGTGTCCAGGCCTCTCTGAAGGCTCTCTTTTGAAATATCTATTAGATTCACTTTGTAACCGAATTGTGCAAAAGTGTGGGCAATCCCGTTACCCATAGTTCCGGCTCCTATAATTGCTATTTTCTTCATCTTAAATTAAATTTTAAGGCCCGGGTTAGCCGGGCAGATGTTGATTTATTATTAAAGCTTGTTTTTTATTTACTAAAACTCTCAATAACCTTGTTTGCCACCCGAAGGGCTTCTGCTCCCTGTTCCAGAGTAACCACCGGGGTGGAGTTGTTCTCAATGGCATCGGCAAAAGTTTCCAGCTCATCAAGGATGGCATTGTGTTCTTCTACTTTTGGATTATCGAAATAGATCTGTTTTTTCACTCCTTCAGCATTCTGAAGGATCATCGCGAAATCATCAGGCTCTTCCGGGGCATCTTTCATTTTCACCACTTCACATTTCTTCTCCAGGAAATCAATTGAAATATAGGCGTCTTTCTGAAAGAATCTCGTTTTCCTCATATTCTTCAGCGAGATCCTGCTGGCGGTAAGGTTTGCCACACATCCATTCTCAAATTCTATCCTCGCATTAGCAATATCCGGCGTATCGCTTATAACAGAAACTCCGCTGGCATTAATATTCTTAACTTTTGAATCTACCACACTCAGGATCACATCTATATCTTGGATCATAAGGTCCAGCACCACAGGAACATCTGTCCCGCGCGGATTGAACTCTGCAAGCCGGTGAGTCTCGATAAACATTGGGAATTCTATTTTATCCTTGACAGCTGTGAAAGCCGGATTAAATCTCTCCACGTGGCCTACCTGGCCTTTAACTTTATGTCTTTTGGCGAGGCTAATAAGTTCTTCGGCCTCCAAAAAAGTGGAAGTAATCGGTTTCTCTATAAATAAATGTTTTCCTGCAGAAAGTACCTGCTTTGCAACCTCATAATGAGTAATAGTAGGTGTTACCACATCTACCATGTCCACAGCTTTGATCAATTCCTCGGGAGTGCTGAAGCGTTTATAACCAAATTCCTTTTCAATTTGAGATGCAACCTCTTCGTTGTCATCATAAAATCCTATAAGGTCATATTTTGTAGATTGTTGGAGCAGTCTTAAATGGATCTTTCCAAGGTGACCTGCGCCAATTACACCGGCTTTGAGCATTATGTATCGTTTTCAACAAAAATAGCATTTCTTGGGCTAAAGCCAATATCATTTTAATTCTAAATGGTTTAGGTCAATCGTTAATAAAAACTAAAAGTTCCCTTGAAGCCTTGGATTTCTTTGAGTAATTTTGTGGTCTCAAAGAATTAAAGGTGCTTAAGGATACGTTCAAACATAAAGGAAAAAGACAGCAACTCGCCGCGACAGTGGCAGCCAAGGGAGTAAAGGATAAAAAAGTCCTGGAGGCCATTAAAACCATCCCGCGTCATCTCTTTATGGACAGTAGTTTTGAGGACCACGCTTACCAGGACAAGCCATTCCCCATTGCTGCAGATCAAACTATCTCGCAACCTTATACCGTAGCTTTTCAAACAGAACTTCTTGAGATCAAAAAAGGAGATTCCGTACTTGAGATTGGAACAGGAAGCGGATATCAAACCGCGGTCCTCTGCGAACT